>JBJSXS010000519.1:0-6756 GCA_046086545.1 Gemmata sp. | reverse complement strand
GAGCGAGAGCGTGACTTTGGTTTGAGCCAGAGCACTGGCGACCTCCGGCGTGATTGTCTGTACGCGGTGGAGCCGGAGATCGCCCTTGCTGAACTGACTGAGGACCTGCGACACTTCCACGCTCAGTTCGGTAACGCCGTCGAGCGATACGGCGCTGCTGCCGGCAACGATTTCCTTCGCCTGCTCGACCGTCAGTGACGTCGGCTTCTGATCCTGTGCGTGAGCTGATCGGCCCGTGGCGAGCAGCACGAAGGCCGCCAGGGCGGCGGCGCGACGGAGGTCTTGTCGGGAGATCATGACTTATCCTCCTATGCCAAGATGTCGGACAGCGGCCCATGCGTGGCGTCTTTGTCGATGGCCAGATCGACGTTGCCGAACTTCTCGCGCCTGTCCCCGACGGCGTGCAGCAGCGAGTGGTACAGCGTGCCGAGCGTCTTGTGACCTGACACGCCGTAGCGGGGGTACTCGAGGTACCGCCCAGCCGTCTTCAGCCGGCCCCCCAGGTTGCCCAACAGCACGACGGGCCATTGCAGGTAGGACGGATGATGCCTGTCGCCGTAGTCGCTCATGTACACGATCAGTGTGTTGTCGAGCGCCGTCCCGTTGCCTTCCTTGACGGCATCCAGCCGCTTCGCCAGCGCGGCAACACACTCGACGTGAAACTTGCGGATTTCGATCAGCAGTTCATCGGACGTCTTGCCGCCCTCGCCCCCGCCGTGGCCGATGGCGTTGGTTCGAAGAGACATGCCCAGTTTCGTCCAGGCCATGTACTTGTTGCCCGCACAGGCGGAGATGGTGACCACGTTCGTCAGGCCGGACAGCAGCACACTCGCCGCCAGCTCGCACTGCGCCTGGAGGCGGTCGGTTTCCGCCCGGCTCTTGAACTTGTCGGTGTTCGGCATGTTCGCCTGCAAACGGCCCTTCATGCCGGCCATGCCGCGGTCGCGGTCGAGCATCGACTCGTAGGCCTCGAGGTAGCGGTCGAGGCTCTCGCGCTCGGGGCCGGCCAACTGCGACTGGACCCGGCGAATGTCCGCGCTCATGTGGTCCATCAGGTTCTTGCGGAGGAACGGGATCTTGGCCGCCTCTCCACCCGCCGCGCTGCCGAACAGTGACTGGAAGGCGAGTTCCGGCTGGCAATGGAAGGGCAGCGGCTTTCCCTTCGAGGTGGCCGAGATGCAGTAATCGACGATCTGGTCGGGGGTGGGAGTGAGCGCCAGGCCGAGATGCGGTACGACGCCCTGCAGGCGCGTCGCCAGCGCCGCGTCGATGGTCTGTCCCGCCGGGCCCGCCGCGCCACTGTAACAGCCGAGCGATCCGTACTCGGGCGAATGCCCCCGGCCGGAAGCGATCTTGTGGGAGAGCCCCTGGATGATGGTCAAGCGGTCTTTGAACGGGGCCAACGCCGCGATGGGATCCGGCAGCGAATGGTTCGTCAGGGGCGCGTCCGTCCGCCGGCTGGCCTGGTCGCCCATTCGCTCCAACCCCTTGGGTTGGATGTGGTCGGGTTTCATGCCGTTGCCTTCGATGAAGAAGACGATGCGGCGCGGCGCGGCGCGTCCCTCGGCCTCGGCGTGAAGTCGCTGCAACGCCGGCTGCAGGACCACCGCACCCGCTCCGAGCGTCGCGCCCTTGAGAAACGTCCGACGATTCGAGATCGTGGTCATTTCTTGGCTCCTTGAGCTTGAACAGATCGATAGAGGAATGATTCCGAGGTCAGCAACGACACGACTAGCTCCTTGAAGCTGCCGCCGCTCCGCACGTACACGCGGTCCGCCTCCTGCAACGTCGCCGCGTCGCCGGGGGTCTCGTTGCGGCCCATGAAATAGCGGAAGGCGTGCCGGACAAACACCTGTCGAACGCGCTCCGAATCGGCGAGCCTGCGGATCATCTCCGCCGCGCTCTTGACGGGGCCGTCGAGCTTCGGATCGCCGCTGGCGTAAACGTGCCCCGTCGTGTCGAGCGGCAGCTTGTGGACGACCCACTTTTTCGTCTCTTGGAGCGCCTTGTAATCCACCGAGTTCTCCGTCTCCCGCGGCCGGCCGAAGTGGTCGAACGCCTCGAACGGAAAGCCCAGACCGTCGATTTTCTGGTGACACTTCCAGCAGGCGTTCTCCCTGGTGACCTTCATGCGGTCGCGCAGCGTCCGCTTCGGATCGTCGGGCAACACGATCACCACGCCGACCGGGACCTCGGGGACTTTGTCTCCCAGCAATCGCTCGCGGATCAACAGGCCCCGACGAACCGGATCGTTGTCGAAGTTCGAGCTCCAGGCGACGAGCCAACTCGGTTGCATCAGGATCCCGATGCGGTCGCCGGGCAGGTCGGCGGGCTGCTTCTGCGGCCACTCGCCGAACCCGTAAGCAGTCTCGGTCGCCCGCTTGTTCTTGTCCCTCGGACGATTGGGCGATGACGGCCTGTCTTTCGCGTAGAACTCCAACTTGGCCCCGGGGTTCGTCGAGAGGTACTGATGCAGCGTCACATCATTGCGGTTCCAGCTCGCGGGAACGCCGTCGCGTTTGAACCAGCCGCTGTTGACGAATGACTTGGGGGTCGTGAGGAGCTCCTTCAGCACGTCCTTGTCCTTTTGCACGATACTCATGACCAGCAAATCGGTATCCAGAACCAACTGATCGGCGTGGTGGACGTAGTCGGGTTGGGCGTCCTTGCAGACCAAGGGAGCGCGATCGTAGCCGAAGTATTCGTGGAAGAAGCCGAGGATGCGCGGCTTGTAGAGGTTCGGGTCCTCGTAGATTCGGCGGACGTGTTTCTTCACGTCCTCCTTCGTCTTGAGTCCGCCATTTTTGGCCGCTGCGAAGAGTCCCGGTTCGCGGGTGCCGGAGAAGGCCAAACTGAGCGAAAAGGCGAGCTCGTGCGGCCCGAGGATGCGCACCCCCGGCCTCACCTCGGCCCCCCGGCCGACTTCGAAGCGGTGCAGCGCTTCGGGGGAGAGTAGCGGCGCCATGAGCACGGTTCGGTTCGCGGAAAGAATGTCCCCCGGGGCCACGGAACACTTCTTGTGGAGCACCAGCAGCGATTCGATTTCTTCGGGAGAGGGTTCGCGGACGAGGACCATCCGGTACATGGAGCGGATGACGGTTTCCAATTGCTCTCGACTCGGGGCCTTGCCGGGGTTGGTGAGGGGCTTGAATTCGGGCGGCGTCTGGGCGGGCTTTCCGTTGAGCAGCATGCCGGCGATCGACTCCGCGTTTCGCATGAGGACGTCCGTGCCGCCGTCGTCGATCCAGTACAGCGCCGCATAATCCTTGATGCCAGGATCGTTGTGCAGCGCGAACGGCTGTGAAAACCGACCCGCTCCCAAGTTGAGTGACTTGAGCAAACCGACGGAGTACCCCTCGGGCGAGAGCCGCCACAACCGCGCCGGCGGGGGAACGCTCGGCCCGGGTTTACCGCCGAAGAGCAGCGAATGCGGAAGGTGATTCCCGTCGCCGGGACGGACCGGAACTTCAACCACCTTGGCGCTTCCCGCGGCTGATTTTCCGAGCCCCGCCTGGATCACGTCGATCACCTTCTTCAACGCGTCGAGGTCCGGTTGCGGCTCCTTCTCGGGCGGCATGTCCCCGGCGCGCAACCGCTCGAGAATCGCGGCGAATCGGGCGCTGTTGCCAGCGATGTCCGCCTTCAAGTCGTGCAGCTCGAATTTCCCCTTCTTCGTCGTCGCGTTGTGGCAACGGACGCAATGCTCCTTGAAGAACAATTGCACGAGGGCTTCGTCCTTCGTGTCTGCGGCGACGACATTCGGCACGAATGCCGATACCAGCGCGGAGAATATCAGGGTGTTCATTCCGGATCTCCGGCTCAAGGGGACTTGTGTGGCTGGTGGGCTCGTCGGCGGTCGTTCGGCAGGGAATCGGCGCGACTACTCCTTGTTCCACAGCAGCCCGGGGCGGCCGGCCTCGACCAGGCGCCCGATTTCGTCCTTCGGCAGGGCCCGGCTCCAGACGGCGAGCTCGTCCACCTGGCCGCGCAGCGCGCGGGTCGGGAACTGGTCCTTCGGGACGGCCAGCCAGTTGCCGACCCGGCACGCCCCGGGCCGCACCGGCACGTCGGCCTGCCAGGTGCGCTCCCGGGCCAGCGCCCCGTTCACGTAGATCTGCTGGGAGCGGGTCCGGGCGGAGATCACCGAGGCGACGTGGGCCCACGCCCCGAGCGGGACCGGCTTCCCGACGAACGGGTCCTGGAAGCTCCCCGCGACGATCACGCCGCCCCGCGGGAACCCCTGGCGGTTCAACTGGAAGTGGATGCCGCCCGGCTCGTACCCGTCGGAGTTCAGGATCGCGTTGAGCACGAAGTCGATGCGCTCCACCTTCACCCAGGCCGCGATGGTGAGCTCCTGGTGCTCGCCGGGGATCGTGACCTGCGCGAAGTCGGTGTCGCGGTCGAACAGGAGCGCGTCCTTGCCGGGCCACCGCCCGGTCGTCCACCGCGCGCCGGCGACCCGGCCGTCGCCCATCTCGCCCCCGACCGCGTTCGCCAGTACGGACTCGTCGCCCTGGCGCTGGAAGGAGAAGAACGCGAGCAGCGTCCGGTCCTCGCGCATCCGCCGCTCGTACTCCTCCCAGCGCTTCAGCCCGATCGAGCCGGGGGTGGGGAAGTCGCCCTCCCGGAGCGGTGGCGCGGGTGCGGCCCGTCCGTCGACCGACCGGGAGGAGTTGCCCCCCGTCACCGGGAGGACCGCGCCCGACTGGGGGTCGGTGACGTCCACCTGCCCGTCGAAGACGTACAGGTCGCTGGCCCCGCTAGCGGCATCGACGCGCAGCCCGAACTCGGTCCCGAGATCGACATAGTCCGCAGACCGGGTCGCGATGGTGAACCCCTTCGCGGCCGGCGGCGCCACCACCCGCACCTTGCCGCTCACCAGCCGGGTGTGCTGCGCGTCGGCGACCTCGATCCGGGCCGGGGCGGCCAGAACCATGTCGGCTCCCCGGGCGAAGCGGAGGTGGACGACCCCCTGGACCAGCTCGTACTCGCCGGGGCCGAACCGGACGCCGTCGGGCGCGCGCCCCGGAGCGAACTCCGCGCCCACGCCGTCCACCAACAGGGCCGCGATGGCGTCCGCCTTAGGGGCATCCGGCTTCGTCAGGGAGGCTGACTGCTCGGGGGCTGCCGGTGGAACGGGCCGCAGCAGGAACAGGGCCATGGCCGCGGCGCCGGCCAGCAGCACCCCCGCGCCGAACGCCGCGAACCAACCGGTCCGCCAGGAGGAACCTGGGGGCGGAGCCGGCACGGTTGGGGACTGAAGGAGTTCCGGCCCGGAGGCGGCGACGTAGTCCCAGTGCAGCGCCGAGTGCAGCGCCACGAACTCCCGGTACGCCCTCCGGACCTCGGCGCTCTCGCGCAGCAACTCTGCGAGGGCGCGCTCGTCGGCCTCGGACGCGAGTCCGTCGGCGAGGCGATTGAACAGCCCTTCGAGATCGGCGTCGGTCGTCATCACGCAGTGGCCTCCCCGAGTTTCCTCCGAATGCACTGCAGCAGGGCGTGACGGATCCGCCGGAGCCGGTCCGAGACCGCCTTGGGCGTCGTCCCGCCGGCCGCGGCCATGGCGTTCACCGACCCCTCCGGTTCGTAGCGCCGGGCGATGAGGTCGCGCTGTTCGGCCGGGAGTTTTTGCAGGCACGATGCCAGTGCGAGTCGCCGATCCTCGAAGACCGGCTCATCCGTCACCGCTTCGTCCGCGAGCAGGCGGGCGAGGTCGTCGTCGAACACGAGCCGCTGGTGCTGCCGCCGGTGCCGTTTGAGCCACGCCAGCGCCTGGAACTGGGCGAACCGCATCGCCCACGGCAGGAACGGCCGGCCGGCATCGAATTCCGCCGCCTTCTCCCAGTGCACCAAGTTCGTCTCTTGCAACACGTCGTCGGCCTCGGCCGGGTTCCACACCATCGACAGGATGAACGCGTGCAGTTGCCGCTGGCATCGGGTGATTTGCGTCACGAATTCGGTGGAAACGCCCATGCCCGACATCCCACAAATCACTTCTCGGCAACAACTTCCGCCCAATTCAGGAAGCGACAATCGGACGGATTATCCGCCCGGCCGCGATCTCCTCCACAGGAATTAGCCCAACCCTGCCAAATCCCGCGGCGAATCTTTCCGGGAGGTTCGGATTTCCGGCGGAATGGGTGGGACGAGCAGGGGCGTCATCCGAAGTGGGAGGTGACCGGGACGTCCGGGTTCTCGGCGACGTGGACCCAGATGTGGACGTGCGGGAACCCGCGGAAGTACCAGACGAACGCCGGCCCCTCCACCCGCCAGTTGTCCCACTCCCCGTCCTTGCCGAGTGAGCGCTCCTTATAGAAGGTGAGGCGGCACTTCTCCAACCCGCCCTGCTTGTCGAGGCACGCCGTGACCCGCTCCCGGTACGCCTCGCGGTACGGCTCGAGCATCGCCCCGAGCACCCTCCGCATCGCGTCCTTCTGGTCGCGGGTCATCTCGTTGATCGGCATCCCGGGCAGGTCGGCCGACTTCGCACCGCGGAACCGCACGTCGGGTTCGAGAGCCCGGTCGAACTTGCTCTCGGGCAGGACCGGGGTTCGGTCGATTTTCCCGTCGAACTCGTAGTACGGCATCCCCTTCTCGACGACCGCGAGCTTCTGCTGCTTGCCGTCGAGCATCCGGTAGACCTTGTGGGCCTCCTGCGCCTGGTACCAGAAGATGTTGCCGGGGTGGCCGGGCTTCTCGTGGAACCCGCTCGGCTGGTGCCCGTGGCAGATCGCCCCGCCGAACGCGACCGGCGAG
>JBJSXS010000518.1:0-4099 GCA_046086545.1 Gemmata sp. | reverse complement strand
CCGCGGAAGCAAAGAAAGATGTCGCGCGGCAGGACTCTCCGAAGGCCGAAGGTCCGAAAGCCCCGAAGCCCGAAGCGAAGGCCCATGCGGCAAAGGAAGAAGCAAAGCCCGCGAACCTGCCCGCGAACGGGCTGGAGTTGCACCGCCGCTTGCGTGAGTACGACGCGAAACTCGCCGATCAAAAGGTCTGTCCGCTCGGCGCGCTGCTCGCACACGTCACACAGGCGGGGGTGAAGGCCGGGCTCACAGAGAACCTGAACGAGTGGAGCGGTGACGCCATACAGTTTGCGGTGAACGCGGTCCGCGACTTCGACCAGGCGGCCCGGAAGGATAAGCCCGAGCCACGCACCGCGGCGTAAAATGAGCGTGCGTGCATGGTATCAGAAATTTCTCGCGCAAGCCTTGCTCGATGCTGAGTTCGTCGGTGAGAATGGTGTCTGCAAACTCGCTGGCGCCCCTGCAAGGCTTTGCCCATGCTGCCCTACCGCTCCAAACTTTTCGCGTTCGTCGCGGCCGCGGTCGCGACGATTACGTACGCGAACAACGCTGAGGCAGGATGGGTAACCATGCGCAACGACACCAACAAACCCATCGTTGTTCAAGAGGTCACCACTCAACCGAACGGTAAGCAGGTGCGCGGCAAACCGACGAAGTTGCTTGCCGGCGAATCGTTCCGTGAGTTCCAGAACATGCCGGGGGTGAAGAGTTACGAGGTGCTCGACGCCGCCAACACAAATCTCTCACTGTGGACCGGCAACCTCAACTGTAAGTCTGAGAGCCAGACGTTTTCGGTCACGAACGCACAGGGCAAAGTCGGGGTCATGCAATTGCCTGAACCGAAAAAGAACTGACTCGCGTTGCGAATGCATCAGCCAGAGACCAAAAATTCGGGTGCCCTGAATTGGCGGATGCCGGCCCCAGCCCGTGCTGAACCACGGCCCGCTGAATCATTCGCGCGACGTAACACCGCAGTTTTCGTTCATTTCGAACTTGCACGACTCGCGTACCTTCCCATCCCCGCCGAACACTGGCTTGGGTAAGGCTCTTTTTGCGCTCGCGTCGCGGCGCCGGTCGGCTAGATTAGGCACTTTCCAGCCGCTCTCCCAGGTTCTGACACATGCCTGCCTACCCTACAACGCCAGCGCCTGCTCCGGGCGAAGCGCCCACTCGAGTTCGCCACTGGGTACTCTTTCTGTTGTGCCTGCTCGCCATGATCACCTACATGGACCGGGCCGCGAACGGCAGCGCAAAGAAGGCCATCATGGCCGACTTGGGGGTAAGCGAAGACGACTTCTTCTGGGTGCTGATCGCGTTCCAGCTCGCGTACGCGATGTTCGAAATTCCCTCGGGTTGGCTCGGCGACACGCGCGGCCCACGCTCGACCCTGCTCCGTGTCGTGCTGTGGTGGTCACTGTTCGTCGCGCTGACCGGGTTCGTTGGGACCTCCTACCTCGGGGGCGTGTACCTCGGGTTCGGCGCGCTGATCGTCATCCAGTTCTTTTTCGGCGTCGGCGAGGCCGGCGCGTTCCCGAACATAGCGAAGGCGCTGTACAACTGGTTCCCGGCGGCCGACCGCGGGTTCGCCAAGTCGGTGGTCTGGATGTCCGCGCGGTTCATGGGCGGTTTGACGCCCCTCGTGTGGGTCGTTCTCACCAACTGGAGGATGGGCGGGATGCACGGGCAGCCCGCGCAGGGCTCGCCGGACGGTGACGGTAGCGGGCTCGGCTGGCGCGGCGCGATGTGGCTGTTCGCGGCGGTGGCCGCCGTGTGGTGCCTCGCGTTCTACCTGCTGTTCCGCAACAAGCCGGGCGAACACCCGGCGGTGAACGCGGCCGAGCGCGCGGAAATCGACGCCGGCCGGGTCGAGACCAAAGGCTCGGTTCAGGTGCCGTGGGGAAAGTTGCTGCGGTCCCGCAACCTGTGGGCCGTCTGCTTCATGTACGTGGTGACCAACTTCTGTTGGTACTTCCTCATGTACTTCCTGCCGCGCGCACTCCAAACAGAATTCAAGAGCCGAACCGAGACGCCCGGCGGCCGCATGCTGGTCGCGCTGCTCGCCGGCTGCCCGCTGTTGATCGGGATGTTCGGGTGCCTGCTGGGCGGGTTGCTGTCGGACCGGTACATTCGGCGGACCGGCGACCGGAAGTGGGGGCGGCGGCTGTTCGGTATGATCGGGTACGCCGGGGCCGGGCTGTGCTACTTCGCCGCCGCCGGCGTGAAGCTCGCCGACCCCGACAACCTGTTCGTGTTCGCCGCGTTCCTGATCCTGATGGGGTTCTTCAACGACCTGATCATGGCCCCAGCTTGGGCGGTGTGCCAGGACATCGGCCGCGATTACGCCGCCACCGTGTCCGGCGCGATGAACATGTTCGGCAACCTCATGGGGGCCGTGTCCACTCTGCTCGTTACCGGCCTGATCATGAAGAACTGCCCGGGCACCCAGGGCATCCTGATCTGCTTCACGATGTACGGTATCGTTTACTTCCTCGGTGTCGGGCTGTGGCTTCTGATCGACGCGAGCAAGCCCATCGTGTCGGACGCCGAGCTTCAGGCCGCGCCGGGGAGTGGCGCCAAAGCGGGTTGATCGCCACACAACGAGACATCGAGGGGCAGCGTTTCGGCGTAGGCGCAGACTGACACGGCACCCACCTGGACCGTCAGGTAGTGGCACGGATTTTCGGTCCAGCACCCGCTATTGAAGTATTGGACCGGGCCGGTCGAGTTCGCCACCGGCAGGTGCGTGTGCCCGCAGCAGACCGCGTCGCACCCGCGCTTCTGAGCGTAGCGCACCGCATCAGCCTCAACTTTCTGCGCGCACCGCAGAAACGTCTTGCTCCTATTCTTCGCAAACTTTGCGAACGTGTGCGATTTGTCGATGCTTTGCAGAAACTGGTAGATGCGGTCCGCAGTCCGCGTAATCAGCGGGTAGCGGGAGATGAACTCGTCGAAAGTGTGACCGTGCAGAAACAGTATCCGCCGCCCGCCGCTCTCAACCGTGTACTCGTCCACACAGCGCACGCCCAGCAAAGGCGAGAGGTGCTCCGCAGGCCCGTCATGGTTACCATTGATCCAAACGACTTCAATGTGGTCGGCCAACTTACGCAGTTCGGACAGGATTCGCCAATGGTGTTTTTTGAGCCGGCGAAAATCGATCGAATCGAACACGTCACCGTTGAGCACCAGTCGCTCGGTGGGTAACTCCCCTTTTCGGATTCGTGCGAGAAAGTGCGTGAGTTGCTTGGCCTGACAGTTTTCACTGCCCAAGTGGATATCCGAGATCACCACAACGTCATTCACAGCCACTCCTCGTATTCGCAAGTCGTTTTAAGTCTTGATAGCTGCGGGGGGATGAAACTGCCGTGCAAACGTTGTGAAGATTGGCGAACGACACTGAACTAATTGCCACGAAGTTACCGCAACATGAATTTCCCGTGGCCGGGGTGCAGAGGCCACCCGATGTGGGATACAAGATGTCGGAAATCCAGACACGACTGCCTCCTCACAGTCGAAAAAGCGGACGGGTCGCTTGCTTCCAGAGACTATAAGTGTAAACTAAAACAGTTCCGCCGGCTGGTACCTACAGTGAATGGGCGACGCTGTAGTGACCTCCGGCGGAACTTTTTTGTTGCTGCACTTCTGCCGCGTCATTGTCTAGGCGCGAGACTGGTAATCTGCTCGGTTCAGTTGACAAGTCTGCTTCCATCAACACCTCGTATTTTTCATGGCTCGGTACTCGGCTGATGCCGCTTGGGTTCTGTTGTAAACTGCTACCGCTGTTGCCGCTCTTGCATGAATTCAAGGACGGGGCGTCACCGGATTCCCGCACCCCTATGTAGGCGGCTTTGTGTCGATTTTCTCGACACCATGGCTAACTTGGGGTTGCCTGTTGAAGTGCGCCCCTGAAGTGAGACCAGCCGGGGACGGGTTCATTGTACGTTTCGCAAGCCGGCCTTCTCGGTGGTCTGCTCCCCGAAAAGTGATCCAGGTGGTATGAGAGTCTCCAGAGCCCCGACGAGGGGAGGAGACGAGCGATGTCGAAGAAGCACACGCCGGAGCAGATCATTCGCAAGCTCCGGGAGGCCGAGGCGGAACTGGCGAA
>JBJSXS010000517.1:0-5218 GCA_046086545.1 Gemmata sp. | reverse complement strand
CAGGTCTTCATCTCGGTCTGCGCCACCTTGCGGCAGACGGGCACTTGTACCGTGGTGCAGACCGGGCGGCACACCGTCCGGCATTCCCTCACCACGCGGCACTCCTCGTGCGGCACCCAGACCTTCTTGCACACCGTGCGGCCGGGGCACTGCACGGTCTGCGCGGCGAGGCAGCCGGGGACGTAGTGGCTGGTGCAGGTGCAGGGGTCGAACACGCAGGTGCCGGGCGACCGGACCACGCGGGTGACGACCGGGCCGGGAATGTACTCGGTCACGGTCTCGTAGCGGCCGCTGCACACCTTCTCGACGCGCTCCGTCACCACCGGCTCGGTCACGTAGTGGACCCGCTGCTGGGTGACGTAATCGACCTCGGTGCGGTACGTCGTCACCGGCACGCAGTAGGTGTGGGTCTCGTACACCGGCCGGGTGACGCAGTACGGGATCGCCACCTGGTACTGCTGCGTCTCGGTGCGCCAGGTGGTGTACGGCACGTCACTGGCGTGCGTCTCGTACACGGGCTTCATGACGCAGTACGGGATCTCGACCTGGTACGGCTCCCTGACCGCGCGGTGGGTGGTGTACGGGATGTGGCGCACGTGCTGCTCGTACACCGGGCGCATCACCGTGTACGGCACCTCGACCTGATAGTTCTCGACCACCGGCCGGTTCACCACGTAGCTGTGGGTGCGCACGTGGTGCTCCACGACCGGCTTCATCACGCAGTACGGGATCGCGACCTGGTGCTCCTCGACGTGGGGCCGCATGACCACGTGCGAGACGTTCTTGACGTGCTGCTCGTACACCGGCCGCGTGGTGCAGTACGGCACGGCCACCTGGAAGGTGTGCGTGACCGGCTTCATCACCGTGTACTGCTGCGCCTGGTAGTGCGTCTCGTACACCGGGCGGTTCACGGTGTAGTTGCGGACCGTCTCGTAGTGCTCGACCACGGGGCGCCGGACCGTGTACGCCTCCGGGGCGTAGCACGTCTCCCTGACGGTGCGGTACGTGGTGTACTGCTCCGGCGTGTACTCGGTCTTGTAAACCGGTCGGTAGCAGACCTTCTGGTGCTGCTCGATGACCGGCTGGTACTGCACGGTGCTGGTGACGACCGGCGTCACGCACTGGTCCGGGGTGACGCACCCGCGCGGGTAGCGGCACGCACCGCAGTGCCCCGCAAGCGCCGGTTCGGCCAGACCCGCCAGCCCGACAAAAGAGAACAGCCAGAGGCCGAGGTTATTTCGCATGGTACCCGCGCTCAACCGTGTACAGATCAAAGGCCGCGCGGCCTCGGTGTGGCGCCGCGTTGTAAAATGTGCGCGACGCGCGGGCGGTTGCGAAGCCGGTGCGCACAATTCCCCCCAAGCTTCCGGCGCCTGAAACCGGAACGACCCGCGCCGCGCCGCAATTCATCCCATTTCGCGCAAGCGGTGCGACCGGCACGACCCGACGAGACGCGCCAGAGCGACCAACTTCAGGGGGCGGAGTGAAGAAAGGCGGTGCGGAAGTGTGAACCCGTGAGGGGCGGGCCGCTACTTGGCCGCTCCCGCAAGGGCCGGGGAGGAGAAGAAACGCGCGGGGCCGAATCACTCTGCCCCGGTCAGACCGCGCGGTACGCGGCTTCGAGGTGCCGGGTGTACGCCGCGGCGTCCGTCAGCGGCGACTGGGCCACCATGTCTCGCAGCGCGGCCCGCAGGTCTGCCAGCCCGGCGCGCTGGTCGGCCCACGTCGCGGCCAGCGGCACGAGTTGGGCCGGCGTGTCGGCGATGAACTCCGGCAGCCCGAGCGCGCTGAGGAGGCTGGTGCCCTGGCGCCCGCGGGCGTCGCGGCCGGTGACCGTGAGCACCGGCACGCCCATCCACAGCGAGTCGCACGTGGTCACCGCGCCGCCGTAGGGGAACGGGTCCAGCGTCAGGTCGAGCGGCTGGTACGCTTCGAGGTAATCGGTGCCCGACAGCCGGTACACCAGCTCCAGCCGGTCCGACGACACCCCGCGGCGGGTGAACCGCGCGGCCAGCTCTTCCGCGCCCGCGCGCGACTGCCCGGCGAGCAGCACGAGGCGCGACCGGGGTACCGCCTTGAGGATGCCGGCCCACGCGTCCAGGCACGGCTCGGACAGCTTGCCCGGGTGGTTCAGGCACCCGAAGGTGAACGCCCGCCGCACCTTCGGCACGGTGGGCACCGGGGCCGCCGCCGGCGGGCAGTAGAGCCACCCCAGGTGCGGCAGGCGCAGCAGCTTCTCGGTGTACAGCGTTTCGGCGCCAGGCGGGTCGGCCATCGCATCGGTGACGCGAAAGTCCATTGCCCGCATCCCTGTGGTCGCGGGGTAGCTGAACAGGCTCACCTGCACCGCCGCGGGGCGCCGCGCGAACACCAGCAGCCGGTTGCCCGGCGTGTGCCCGTTCAGGTCCACAAGGACGTCGATCCCGTCGCCGCGGATCAGGTCGGCGCACGCGTCGTCCGACAGCCGGTCCACCGCGTGCCACGCGTCCGCGAGCCGCCGCAGCCGGTCGGTCGCCTCGTCCTGGCGCGGCGAGTGCGCGTACGCGGCGACGTGGAACCGCGTGCGGTCGTGGTGCTCGAGCAGGGCTTCGAGGAACGCGACCGCGGCCCGCGAGCGGAACTCGCCGAACACGTACCCGACGCGCACGCGGTCCGCGTCACGCGCGAGCCGCGGGAACCGGGCCGGGGCGCCCGCGGCCAGGGGGTCGGCGTGGGCGGCCGCCCAGGCGACGTGCTCGTCGCGCACCTCCTCACGCGTCAGGGCCGCGGAGTACAGCAGGTTGGACAGCCGGGCGCTCTGCACCACCGGGTTGGCGTCGAGCTGAACCGCCTTCTCGAGCGCGCGGGCCGCTTCCGGCACGCGCCCCTGTTCGCCCAGACTGATGCCCAGGTTGGTCCACGCGTCGCCGAACCCGGGGCGCTGCCCGGTCGCGGTGCGGTACTCGTGCTGGGCGTCGTCGGTGCGGCCGGCCGCCTCGTAGGCGACCCCCAGCGCGTTGTGCGCCTCCGGGTACTCCGGGCGCAGGGCGGTGGCGCGCTCCAGCGCCTCGACCGCCTCGTCGAGGTGCCCCAGCGCGGTCAGGTAGATGCCCAGGTTACAGTACCCGCGGGGCGACTCGGGGAACCGGGCCACCGCCTCGCGCAGCGCCGCGACCGCGTCGGGCACGCGCCCGCAGCGCGCCAGCGCGTCCCCGAGGAAGTTCAGCCCGTCGGGCACATCGGGGTTCACCGCCACCGCGCGCGCGAAGCACTCGGCGGCCCGCGCCCAGTCGCCGGCCGCGCCCGCCGCGAGGCCCAGGTTGACCAGCACGGCGGGCGCGTCCGGCGCGAGCCGGTACGCGTGTTCGTAGTGCTTGACCGCGTCGGCCACGCGCCCGGTGCGGCGGTACAGGTTGGCCAGGTTGAAGTGCGCGTCGAGTTGGTCGGGGGCGGCGGCGAGCGACGCGAGGTACAGGCGCTCGGCCTCGGCGGTCTCGCCGCGGCGCGCGACGATGGACCCGAGGTTGGTGAGGCACCCGGGGTGAGCGGGAACCGCGCCGAGCAGTTGCCGGTAGCCCTGTTCGGCGTCGTCGAGCGCGCCGGCCTGGTGCGCCGCAACGGCGCGCTGGAAGATTTCGTCCGGCGTGGCCACGGCTCCCTCCGCGGGCGGAACGTCCGCTCAAAGGTTAGGCACCGGCCGCCGAAAATGGAAGAGAAGACGGGCGCCGGCCCCGTCTTCTCGTTGGCCGCCGGGCGAGCGAACTACTCGCCGACGTAGGGCAGCAGGCCCATGAACCGGGCGCGCTTGACCGCGGTGCCGACCTCGCGCTGGAACGCGGCGCACAGCCCGCTCCGCTTGCGGCTGAACAGCTTGCCCTGGCTGGTGATCATCTTCTTGAGGTTGCTCACGTCCTTGTAGTCGACGAACGCAGGCCGCGGGCACCCCTCCTTGGTGCAGAACCGGCAACGGCCCTTGCGCGACTTGCCCAGTTTCTTCCGATTCATGTTGACTCCGCCTGCCCTCTGTAAAGCTGCAACGACGATTCCGGTATTTCGGAAAGAGTTAAGGTAGACTCCGCGCGGGCGAACGTCAACCGGCACCGGCGAGAAGAGAACAACGGGCGAGGGGGCGCAGGGGCGAGAGGGGCCGGGCGCCGCCGTTGTCTGCCCTCCCCGCACTCCCCCGCGCTAAACCCCCAAGTCCTTCTTGAGTGCGGCGTACCAGTCGGTGAACCACCCGGTCTTCACCTTGTTGTGGCCGGTGGCCTCCATCACCTGCACCATCAGCTTCTTCACCTCGCGGTCGTTCTTCTTGCCGTTCACGGCCCGCTTGATGGTGCCGAAGATGCGGTCGAACTCCCGCTGGTCGATCTTCCCGTGGCCGGCCGCGGCCCCGGCGACCTGGTCCTCGATCTGCTTCTGGATGCGCGACTCCAGGACGTACGCGAACTCGTCGCACACCTGCCCGAGCGCGGCCAGGGCGCTCTCGACCGTGACGCCCAACTCGATGGCGATGCGAACGATTTCCCGCTCCTCGGCCCGGTCGATGTACTTGTCGTCGTAGGCGCGGGCCTTGATCTCGTTGACGATGCGCTTCTTGGTGTCGTCGGGGGACATTGGCACGCGCTCCCGGCGGGCGTCTGGAGTTCGCCGAATTGTACCGCGCGGGGGTGCCGGAGCAACGCCGGCGCCGGGCCCTCCCTCAGCCCTCGAACTCCTCGAGCGCGCGGACCGTCTCGTGCAGGTCCAGGTTGGGGTTCAGGTCCAGCGCCCGCCGGAACGCGCGCAGCGCGGCGCGGGGGCGGTTCATCTTGAGCAGGGACTGGCCCATGCCGGCCGCGGCCCCGAAGTGGTGCGGGTTCAGCCGCAGCACCGCCTCGCAGTCCTCGACCGCGCGCGCGAACTCGCCGCGGTTGAAGAATCAGATGGCGCGCTGGTTGTGGACCTCGGCGTACTCGGGCGCGTCTCGCAGCAGCTCGTCCAGTTCGGCCCGCGCCTTCGTCGCGTCCGGCTCCTGTGAGGCCGCGCGGAGCCGCCGGTTCTGCTCCTCGGTGCCGCCGCGGAACCACAGCTCCCAAAGCGCGTCGGCCGCGAAGTGGCGCACCAGCGAGTCGTCGTCGCGCAGCGCGGCGGCCACGGCCGCGCCCGACGCCGGGCCGCCGAGCAGCCCGAGCGCGAGGGCCGCGGCGCGGCGGGCCTCCGCGCCGCCACTCGAGAGCAGCCGCTGAAGCGTCCCCTC
>JBJSXS010000516.1:0-2275 GCA_046086545.1 Gemmata sp. | reverse complement strand
CGGTACTGAGGGCGCGCCAGGTGGCCACGTTGATCGAGTTCTGCGCGAACCGCACGCTGCCGTCGCACAGGGTCACGTTCACCCCGCCGGTGTGACGGCTGCGGGCCACCTGCATGCGCGGCCGGGTCGCGGTCGAGGTCGTCGTACACGGGGCGTTCGGCGGGGTGCTGTTGCACGCGGCCCCGGTTAGCACGTCCTGGTCGGTGCTGTTCGGCAGGCTGTACGCGGTGAACCCGGCCGCCCCGCCCCACCACGAGAACCCGCGATAGTCGCTCCCGCCCTGCCCCTGGTTCACCTCGGACGCCATCAGCGTGTTGCTGGTGCCGTCGGTGATCTCGGCGATCTTGCGCTGGCGCCCGAGCTTGCCGGTCGTCGGGTCGCCGTTGGTGTAATCGACCGGGGACGAGTCGCCGCCGGACGCCACGGTCGCCGGATCCTCATACCACCCGAACGGGGCGCCGCCGAAGTTGGTGCAGGTGGTGCTGGTGACCGACCCGCCGGTGCAGCCGATCGGGATCGACACCTGGTACAAGCTGGTGTTGCCGGCGTTGAGCACGTAGTTCTGGAGGGTGATCGACCCGACGGTGCCGGGAGTGTCACTCGGGCAGGTGAAGGTCGCGATGCGGGTGGCGGAGACGGTCGCGTTCGAGCCGGCGTTGTACCGCGGAACGGAACTCATCGGTGCACCGTACCCCTGGCTGCCGAACCCAACGTAGAGTTTGAACAGCGGCTCCTGTTCGATGAACGGCAGGATCGGCACCTGCCACGTGCCCCAGCAGCAGCCGCTCCGGCTGATGCCCGGCAGGAACGTGCCGTAGGTGCTCTCGTAGTTCATGTTCGCTACGCTGATCTGCTTCAGGTTGTTCTGGCACTTGAGCAGGGCGGCGGCCTCTCGCACCTTCTGGACGGCGGGCAGCAGGAGCCCGATCAGGATCGCAATAATGGCGATCACCACCAGCAACTCGATCAACGTGAACCCGGCGCGCCTGGCGCCGACAGTCGAACGGGACATGGTCGTATGCCTCTGCGGGGGAATGAAAGGAGGCGAAAAGACCCGCCCGGAGGGGCGGGAAACGGGCCGCGCTACGGGATCTCAAAATCGAACTTGGCGGGCGCGCCCGCGGTGATCGATCGCTCCTGTTTGGAGTTCACGTTCCAGTCGGCCGGGATCAGCTCCTTGGAGATAATGTTGGTGCCCCCGGTCGGCCCGGGCGGGTTGTCCGCGTCCACCGGGTTGACGGGCGTCCTGCCGTCCCCGGCCGACACGCGGATCAGGTACTTGCCCGGTTGCAGCCCGTTCGCCTGCGGGATGTCGAACGCGCCGCCGGTGACCGCCGCAGACGCCCGCGACGCCTGCCCGTCGAGCGGCTCGAACGACACCGACCCGTCCTTGAGCGGCTTGCCGGCCAGTTTGACGGTTCCGCTGACGGCCACGCGGCCACCGAACTTGTCGCCGCACCCGGCAGCAATGAGGCTTAAAAGCACCAGCACGCACGCGGCGAGGCGGTGGGGGGGCATGGGCCACTCGAAATGATTGGAAGGGCGACCTGAGCGACTAATTGCTTTTTCCCGCACGAGCGTGAAGAAAGCAAGTGGTAAATGAGTGATTTGTGAGACGGCGCATGCGGCGGGCCGCTCTGCCCCGAACAGCCGAGCCACCGGGCTCGCAACTTGGAAAGTTACCAACCGCCCCGCGGGTTCGATCCGCTCGAGCGCCTCGCGCCGCTCCGGCGACGGTCACCCGCATCGGCCGCCGGCCGCGGCCAGTCATTGTTGAGGGTCAGGACGACCCGCTTGTCGCCGGGCGCGGTCTTGAACTCCTCGGGCCGGTCCGCGGGTTTGTCCGACGGGACCGCGCGGGTCGTCAGCGTGCCGCCCGGCAGTTTGTAGATGCCGTACATCCTTTCCGGCTTCCCGTCCGCGCCGGTCGCGAGAATCGATCGTTTCCTCGGCAAGCAGCTTCGCGACCGCGTACTGTTGCGCCTCATCATTCGGACTCGATGTTCACCAGCGCCCAGCCGCCCTCGCTGCCCGCCGCGCCGGCGGTGGCCGGGGTGCCCTGCCCGCACCCGAGGGAGAGCGCGCGGGCCGCGGCCGCGTCGCCAACTGCGAACGTGCGACGAACGGCGGCGATTCCTTCGAAATGCGGCGCGGAGCCCGGGAAAGAAACAGGGGCCTGTTTCGCGGGGAGAATCTGGACGCGCGTCTGTGTCAGTCGCCGGTGAAGTGGGCGAGCACCGTTTTCCACCGGGCGGCGCGCTCCTGCTGGAGCGCG
>JBJSXS010000515.1:0-12554 GCA_046086545.1 Gemmata sp. | reverse complement strand
CCGTCGTTGCCGTCGTCGTCCATTCCCAGCAGCATCGCGGCCATGCGGTCGTCTTCGGTCTCGCCCTGCTTCGGGGCGGCCGGCTTGGCGGCCGCCGCCGGTTTCGCGGCCGGTTGGGGCGCGGCGGGGGACTTGGTCGGGACAGGCGCGGGGGTGGTGTCGCGGGCCGGGGCCTTCGCTGTTTGTGGAGGGGCCGCCTTCACCGCGGCCAGCGCGGCGGCCTCGGCCGTCCCGCCCGGCAGCGGGGTGCCATCGGCCTTCGCGGCCAGTTTCTCGATGCGCAGTTTGAAGTCGAGCGGGCCGACCTGGATGGGCGTGCCGTTCGCGGCCTCGACCTCGTTGTTCTGAACGAGTTGCCCGCCGACCATCGTCCCGTTCGTGCTGCCGTGGTCCTTGACGTACACCTTGCCGTCGCGGACCAGCACCGCGCAGTGGACCTTGCTGATCGCCGGGCTGGCCGGGCGCAGGTTGCACTGCGGGTCGCGGCCGATCAGGAACTGCGAGCCCGTGAGCAGGATCACCTTTCCTTCGTGGGCGCCCGACGCGACGACCAAACTGACCTTCATGTTGTGTCCGCCTTCGCCGTTGGACCGCCGGGCGAGTGCCGGGGAGGGTCAAGTCAAGAGCCGCGGGAGAGCTGTCGAACCGCTTCGGGTCGGGCGGCCCGCGAGCGGGCCACTTCCGACTTGTCGCGAACCCACAGGGGGCTACGCTTCGTACAGTCAGTCTGTGCGCGGCAGGGGAGATGGAGTCTTTTCGGTCTGCCCCGACGACCGCAAGCGTCATTGTATGTCACGGGCCGCGTACGATGCAACAAGCACTTCCCCCGATTTCGCTTACCCGGCGCGGATTTGCGTCCGGCTTGATTTTCTTGGGCGCGATGGCCGCCGGGGCCTGCGCGCTCGGCGGGTGCGACACCGCCGTCCCCCCGCCGGTGCCGAAGCCGCACGACGGGGTGAGCCTCACGCTCAGTTGCCCCGACGCCGCGTTCGCGGACGCCATCGCGCCGATGGTGCGCGCGTGGGGGGTGCGCACCGGTGCCACGGTGACCCTCTCGCGCGAGCCGATGGCGCCGGCCGACGCGGCCGACCTGGGCGTCATTCCGACCGGGCACCTCGGCGCGTGGGCCGAGCCGGGGCACCTGGCGGAAGTGCCGGCCAAGCTCCGCGCCGGCGACCACCCGATCCAGTGGTTCGGGTTCCTCACCGCATACGGGGACCGGCTGGTCGAGTGGGGCGCGCGAACCCGGGCGGTGCCGCTGACCGGCGACGGGCACGTGCTCGTGTACCGCGCCGACCGGTTCGCGGACAAGGCCGCCGCCGCCGAGTTCGTCGCGCGGTTCAGGCGCCCGCTCGCGCCGCCGGCGACGTGGGAGGAGTTCGCGCAGGTGGCCGAGTTCTTCGCCGCCCGCGACAAGCGGCCGAGCCTGCCGCCGCTGCCGGCCGACCCCGGGCGCGCGTTCGACCTCTTGTCGCGCGTGGCCGCGTCGCTCGACCGGCCCGCGCTCACCGACAAGGATCTGGACGTCGCGAAAGACCCCGAGCGGCTCGCGTTCCACTTCACCACCCGGACGGGCGAGCCGCGGCTCCGGGCCGACGGGTTCCGGGCCGCGGCCGACCTGCTGGCCGACCTGCGGGCGAAGGGCGCGCTGCCCGCCGGGGCGAGCGACGGCACCGCCGCCGCGCTCGCCACAGATACCGGGCCGGCCCTCGCGGTGGTCTCGCTCGACCAGCTCGCGGCGCTCGTCGATCGCGCGAGCGGCGCGAAGGGCGGGCCGCGGCTCGGGGCGTTCGGGGTCGGCGGCGTGCCCGGGGCCAAGCACTTCTTCGACCCCGTGCGGAACGCCCGCGTCGCGGTGCCCGGGGAGGGCGCGAACTACGTCCCGTACTTCGCGGGCGGGCGCCTCGGGGTGGTCCGCGCCCGGTGCCCGTCGCCCGACGCGGCGTTCGAACTCCTGGCCGAGCTGGGCGGCCCGGCCCGCGGCGCCGAACTGATCGCGACCCCGGGCCTGGGCGCCGGCCCGACCCGCACCGCCCACCTCGACCCCACCCGGCTCCTGCCGTGGCTCGCGTACGGGTTCGACGAGGCCCGCTCGAAGGCGCTGCAAGAGGCGCTGCGCCACTACACCGGCCCGGCGGTGAAGAACCCCACCTACGGGCTGCGCGGCCCGGACCGCGCGCCGCTCGCTCTGGCCGGAGGTGAAGCGGTGAAGAGGCTCGGCGCCGGCGCCGGCCCGGGCGACGCGCTGACCGAGGCGCAGAACGCCTGGAACACGCTCGACGCGCGGTCGCCCGACCGCGGCGCCCTCCGCGCCTGGCGCCAGCGCGCCGCCGGGCTGAACTGAGCCGTTGGCAGCGAAGGGGCGTCTGACGAGCCGCTCGAGGCGCAGCGCGGCCGGACGGCATGCGGCTCGCAAGGGCGACACAACGAAAACGCCGCGGCCCGCCGGGGGAGAACCGGCGGGCCGCGGCGTTCGGGGTGAGGAAGGTCAGTTCTTCCCCTTGCTCCACGGGTTGCCCTTGTCCTTGCCCTTACCGCCGCCGTCCGCACGGTCGCCCTTGCCGCCGGGGTCGCCCTTGCCGCCGGGGTCGCTCTTGGGGGGTTCGCTGGCTTTCGGGTCGCCGCCGCCCTTGCCCCAACTCCCCCTCCCGCCCCAACCGCCGGGGCCGACGGTCCCGGTCTTGGCGTCGCTGCCGCCGGCGACCGGCCCGAGGTTCCAGTTCGTTGGCCGTTCGGTCCCGCCGCTCTCGTTGAACTTTTCGATCTTGGTGGCGATGTTCTGCTGCCGGCCGTACCGCAGGTACTCGTCGGCGGTCACGAACCCGTCCGCGTTCAGGTCCATCGCCGTGAACTCGGCCATGTCCCTGTTGCCGCGGCGCCACTCGTACAGGCCGATCTGCCCGTCCTTGTCGCCGTCGAGCTCCTCGAACCAAGACGGCAGGTCTTTCGGCAGTTTGCCGTAGCGCATGGCGATGGGCTTCTCTTCTTCGGTATCCTTCTTCTCGAAGTTGCGCCCGTCCCAGCCGCCCTGGCCGCCCCATCCGCCGCCGTTGGGGTCGCCGCCGAACCCGCCTGGCCCGCCGAACCCGCCCCCAGGCCCACCGAACCCGCCGCCCGGCCCGCCGCGCCCGCCGCCGTTCGCGGCGTAATAGCTTGTGTACTCGCTCAGATCGACGTACCCGTCGTTGTTCGTGTCGAGGGCCTTCCAGTTGCCCTTGAGGCGGCCATCGGCCTCGTCGAACGAGACCTTGCCGTCACCGTTCTTGTCCTGCTCACGAATGCGGCTCAGCGCGCGCTCTTCGGGGCTCTGGTTTCCACCGCCGAACCCGCCGCCCGGCCCACCGAACCCGCCGCCCGGCCCGCCGAACCCGCCGCCCGGCCCGCCGAACCCGCCGCCCGGCCCGCCGAACCCGCCGCCGGGGCCGCTCATCCCGCCGCCGCTCGCGCGGGACGCTTCGTGCTGGGCGTAAATCTCCTGGAACTGAGCCTTGGTCCATACGCCGGAGTCCGGGAGCACCAGCCCGCCGGTGCGTTCGGCGATCATCTTGAACGAGGCCCGCGTCTCGGGCGACATTTTGCTGAGGTCCACCCTCTCGCCGTCACTCCCGGTCGCGCGGACCAGGGCGGTCCAGACGAAGTCGGTTTTGCTCCCGCCGCGGCCGAACCCGCCGCCGCCGGGACCGCCCATCCCGCCGCCGGGGCCGCCCATCCCGCCGCCGGAGGTGATGACAACGGGTTGGCCGAACCCACCACCGTTGCCGCCCTTGTCGCGACCGCCGAACCCGCCGCCGCCGGGGCCGCCCATCCCGCCGCCGGGCGTAGTGCCGCCCGGTTGTCCGAAGCCGCCGGGGGTGGTGCCGCTGGTGCCGCCGAACCCGCCCCTGTCGCGACCGCCTTTACCGCCGGGCTGCGCGGGCGAGTGCGTCGGGTCCATCAGGATGATCAGGCCGAGTACGGCGGTAAACGCGAGCCACTTCTTCCGCATGGCGATTCCCCGAGAACGGCCGGAATGTGTCAATGATGATAGTAGCCGCACGGCCCCCTCCAAGTCACGCGACATTCCGCGAAGTCTCACCTTACTTTCAGAAATCAACTGATTCCGCGCCGCGCACTTGGGCACCGTCGGAATGTTAAACGCCGAACGTCGCCCGTTGCGGACGGTGCGAATCTGCCGCCCCGGCGTGTGAACCTGGGCGGTCTCGGCAGTCATTCCCTTTTGAACCCGTCTCGCGGGTCGGCTAAAGTGGAGCGAAGGCCCGCGACCGTCACCGATCTGCTCAAGGACCACGCGAACCATGCGCCCGCACCTCTGCGCCCTCGCCGCCCTCGCTCTGAGCGCCCTGCCCCTGCCCGCCCAGGAGCCGATTCGGTTCGCCCGCACCCCGGACATCTCGCCCGACGGCAAGACGGTCGCGTTCAGTTACCTGGGCGACATCTGGACCGTCGAGTCGGTCGGCGGGGTGGCGCGGCCGGTCACGATGCACGAGGCGCACGACGTGAACCCGGTGTTCAGCCCGGACGGCAAGCACATCGCGTTCTCGTCCAACCGGTTCGGCCAGTACGACGTGTTCGTCGTGCCCGCCGTGGGCGGCAAACCGAAGCGCCTCACCTTCGACAGCGCGCCGGACATGGTGACCGGGTGGGCGCCCGACGGCAAAAGCGTCGTGTACTCCTCCACCCGCTCGACCGCGTACCCGTCGAACGCCGAGTGCTTCACCGTGCCCGTCGAGGGCGGGGCCGAGCGCAAGCTGAACCTGTTCGAGGCGAAGGAGGCGCACTTCGCGCCGGCCGGGGGGGTGGTCGCGTTCGTCCGCGGCCCGGGCACGTGGTACCGCCGCGGGTACCGCGGGTCGAGCAACGACGACATCTGGCTCAGCACCGCGAGCGGCACGAGCCCGCGGCGCGTCACCACGTTCGACGGGCAGGACAGCTACCCGATGTTCTCGCCGGCCGCGAACAACCTGTTCTACGTCACCGAGAAGGGGAGCAAGGGCGGGTGCGCGAACATCGTGTGCCAGCCGCTCTCGTCGGAGTTCGCGCCAACAGGTGCCGCGAAGCGCATCACGGCGCACGAGGACGACACCGTGCGCCGCGCCCGCATCTCGGGCAACGGCGCGTGGATCGTGTACGAGCTGGGCGCCGACCTGTGGGTCGCCGGCACCAGCGGCGACAGCCCGCCGCGGAGGCTCGCCATCGAGGTGAACGCCGACGACAAGTCGAACACCGAGCGCGCCCACACCTACACCCGCGACGCCACCGAGTACGCGCTGTCGCCGGACGAGAGCCACGCGGTGCTCGTCATTCACGGCCAGCTGTTCCTCACCAAAGTGCCGGCCGGCGGGAAGGCCACGCGCCTGACCGAGCACGCGTTTGCCGACAGCAACCCGGCGTGGTCGCCCGACGGGAAGAAGATCCTCTTCGCATCGGACCGCAACGGCACCACCGACCTGTACGTCCTCGAGCAGGACGACCCCGAGCACGCCGAGTTGACCAAGGCGCACAAGTTCAAGACCACGCGCCTCACCACCACCGGCAGCGAGGAGATCAACCCCACCTTCAGCCCGAAGGGGGACCTGATCGCGTTCGTCCGCGAGGGCAAGCTGTGGGTCATGAAACCCGACGGCACCGGCCAGAAGGTGCTGGTCGGCGCGCAAAAGGTGCTCGATTACGACTGGTCCCCGGACGGCAAGCACATCGCGTACTGCCGCATGGACGGCTCGTTCTCGGCGGAGATCTACATCGCCGCCGCCGACGGCACCGGGGCGCCGGTGAACGTGTCGCGGCACGCCACCTGGAACAGCGACGTGAGCTGGAGCCAGACGAACGGCAAGATCGCGTTCGTGGGCCAGCGCCGCGGCACCTACGGCGTCCACGTCGCCTCGCTCCAGAAGCCGCTGGCCGAGGGGAGCACCAAGCCGCCCGCGGAGCAGATCGACTGGGACGACCTGCACCTCCGGGTCGAGCGCCCGACCACGATGAGCGCCGAGTACGGCACGGTCTCGCCGGACGGCACCCAGGTCGCGTTCCGCTCCACGTCCGGCGGCGACGACCTGTGGGTGGTCAGCAGCAACGGCTCCGCGCTCACCCGCATGACGACGGGCAACCAGACCCCGAGCTGGATCCGGTGGTCCAAGAAGTCGTCCGGCACCATCTACTTCCTGAACGGCGCGGGCGAGTTGCGGTCCGTGCGCACCGGGCTCGCGTTCGGCCCCGGGGGCGCGACCAGCGAGCCGAACAAGGTCGCGTTCAGCGCGAAGATGAGCGTCAAGCGCGACGAGGAGTTCGGCGAGATGTTCGCGCAGTGCTGGCGCGCGCTGTCCGACAACTTCTACGACACCGGGCACCACGGCGCCGACTGGAGGGCGGTGCGGGAGAAGTTCCTGCCGCTCGTGGCGCACACGGCGACCCGCGAGGACCTGTACGCGCTCGTCAGCCTCATGCTCGGCGAGCTGAACGCGTCGCACCTGGGCATCAGCGGGCGGCTGCCCACGCCCGACGAGTGGACCGCGGACCTGGGCCTCGTCTTCGACGACCGCTACAAGGGGCCGGGCCTCAGGATCGCGGAGGTCCTGAAGCGCGGCCCCGCGGACAAGCGCGGCCTCAACATCAGGGCCGGCGACGTTGTGCTCGCCATCGACCGCGTCGAGCTGACCGACAAGGTGAACGTCTCGAAACTGCTCAACAACAAGATCGGCGAGGGCGTGCCGGTCGAGATCGCGTCCGACCCCAAAGACGCGAAGACGAAGCGGCGCGTGGAAATCGTGGCGATCAACCGGAACCGGGCGGCGCAGCTCATGTACGAGCGATGGGTGCAGCAGAACGCCGACGCGGTCGCGAAGGCGAGCGACGGCAAGGTCGGCTACATCCACATCCCGAGCATGGACGAGCCGGGCCTGGAGGCGTTCGTCCGCGCGCTGTACTCCGATCACTTCGACCGCGAGGCGCTCGTCATCGACGTGCGGTACAACGGCGGCGGGTTCACACACGATCAGGTGCTGAACTACCTCGCCGGCAAGGAGCACACGTTCTTCCGGCAGCGCGACGGCGGCGAGGGGCTGGTGCTGCGCGCGACGGACCGGAAGTGGACGAAGCCGATGGTGGTGATGGCGAACAACCGGTCGTACTCGGACGCGGAGATCTTCCCGCACGCGTTCCGCGCGCTGGGGCTGGGCAAGGTCGTTGGTCAAGCTACCGGCGGGTTCGTGATCGGCACCGGCAGCACCCGCCTCATCGACGGCTCGCAGTTCCGCCTCCCGCGGATCGGCGTGTACACGAACAAGGGCGTGAACATGGAGAAGCAGGGCGTGCTGCCCGACGTGGCGGTGGAGGTCACGCCCGACGACTGGTTCCGCGGGACCGACGGTCAGCTGCTGAAGGCGGTGGAGGTGGTCGCGGCCGACGTGAAGGAGTGGAAGAAAGCGCGGGCGGCGCCCGGCGGCGGCGCGCTCAGCTCGAGCCCGCCGCCGAAGGCGCCGGTCCCGGTCGCCCCCGCCCCGGTGCCGGTGGCGCCCATGCCCCGCGGCCCGGCCGCGCCGGGCGCACCGCCCGCGGTGCCGATCCCGATGGCCGAAGAGTGAGGCGTTTTGGTTCTGCCCTCTGTCGCAGAGGGAGCGGGGCCGGAGGCCCCCCTACCACGCGAGCTTGAACCGGCCCAGCTGCGCCCTCAGCTTCGCCACGTCCCACACGCGGACCGCGCGCTCGTCGGCGATCAGCACCAGGAGCCGGTCGTCGTCCGGCGCGAACTGGAGCTCGCGCACCGGGCCGCTGCGGTCGGGGACCGTCAGCACCGGGTCGAGCCGCGCGCCGGCCCGCTTCCACAGGCGCACCGCCCGGTCCTGCCCGCCGGTGGCCACCACCGACCCGTCGCGGCTGACCGCCACCGCGGTCGTGCCGCCGGGGTGCGCGGGCACCGCGGGCAGTTCCGCGCGGTCGCACAGGCGAATGACCCGCACCTTGCCCGACTGCGTGCCGGCGAACACGAACGCCTCGTCGGGCGACAGCGCGAGTGAGAGCACCGGGTCGCCGAGCGCCGAAACCGGGGCGAGGTACCGCTCGGTCGCGGGGTCCAGCAGGTGCACGGACCCGCTCGGCCCCCCGGCGGCCACCACCGTCCGGCCCACCGCGAGCGCGTCCAGACTGCCGTGCCCAAGGGTTGCGGCCTCGATGGCGTTGCGCCAGGTCGCGCGGGGCTTTTTCGTCTCGGGGTCGAACGCGACCACGCCCAGCGAATCGACGACGGCCCACAGCGTCCGGCCGTCCGGGCTGAACCGCGGGCACCGGGCGCTTTGGGGCGTGAACCCGGGCGGCTCGACCGGGCCGCCCGGCTGCGCCCGGCTCAGGCCC
Organism: Gemmata sp.; assembly: GCA_046086545.1. Lineage (GTDB taxonomy): Bacteria > Planctomycetota > Planctomycetia > Gemmatales > Gemmataceae > Gemmata. Next base: position 4,211 of record JBJSXS010000515.1, on the reverse strand, counting down.
AGCTTCGATACGCTGAGGACGAGCCCGCCGCTCGGGCCGACGGCGATGCCGGGGCGCCCGGCATCGCCGTCGGCGCCCCGGGTCGCGGTCGCCGGGCCGCCGGCCGGGCCGGCGAGCAGCTCGCGGGGGCCGTCTCCGTCGGTGAGCGCCAGCACGCGGTCCGGCCCGAGCAGCGCCGCCGTGGCCAGCGGCTGCCCGCTCGGGCACGCGAACCGCACCGCGTCCGCGGTGCGGAACTCCCAGCGGGCCAGGTGGCCGCTGGCGGTCGCGTGCAGCACCCGCCCGTCCCCGCCCCAGGCCAGCGCGATCGGGCCGGTGCCGGGCGCGGTGACCGTCCCGACGTGGCACCCGGACGCCAGCTCCCACACTCGCACGGTGCGGTCCGTGTTGCCGGACGCGGTGGCCGCGAACGCGCCGGTCGGGTGGACCGCGATGGTTTTGATGCTCTCCTCGTGGACCCCGCGGCGCAGTTCGGGCGTGGCGAACCGGTCCAGCGGCTGGAGCGCGGCGCGGTCGTACACGTCGAGGTTCCGCCCGTCGCCGGCCAGCAGCGCGCCGGGCGCGGCCGCGAGCCGCCACGCGCCGGGGTTCGGCGCCTCCCGCGCGAGCCTGTGCTCGGCGGTCCAGCGGCGCACCCGCAGATCGTCGGACGCGACCACGTCGCCGTCCGGCAGCACCGCGAACGAGCGGACGCCCGGCTCGCCCGCCGGGCCCAGCTTGGCGACCGGCTCGCCCGTGTCGGTGCTCCAGACGAAGACCGGGCGCTCGGGCGGGCACTGGCCGTACAGGTGCTTCCCGTTGGGGCTGACGGCGAGTTGCTCGACCCCCCGGGCCGACGCCCGCCAGGTTTTCGCGGGACCGCTCCCGGGCCGGTCGAGGTCGAACCGGTACACGGTGGAGCTGCGCAGCCCGACGAACAGGCGTGTGCCGTCCGGGCTGAACGCGAGCGCGCGCACGCCGTCGGGCCGCGCGTCCACAAGAACGGCCGGTGCGGTCAGCTCGCGCCGCACCTCGCCGGTAGTGGGATCGACGATCCGCACCTTGCCGGCGCGCCAGAACAGGTACTCGCCGGCCGCGACGCACCCGCTGGCCGGGTCGGTGGCGGCGACCGACGCGGTGAACCCCCGCACCGCCGGGTCGAGCGGCTTCAGGTCGGGGGACAGCAGCGCGAGCGCGGCGGCCGAGCGCAACTGGCCCATCGCGACCGGCTCCCCGGCGGCCAGCGCCACCGCCCGGGGCAGGTCCGCGCGGTTCGCGTAGGTCCACGACAGCGGCCGGTCCGCGGCGCGGGTGCGCAACCGGTCCTGGATGGCAAACAGCTCTCGCACGTCGGCCAGCTTGAGCGCCGCGGCCGCGGCCTTGTCGGCCTCGATTCGGGCCAGATCGGCCAACCCCTGCTCCGCGCGCGCGGCGCCCTCGCGCTGCCGCGCGGCGGCCACGTCGGCGGCGCGCTGCCGGCCGGCCGCGAAGGCCCACACGGCCGCGGCCGGGACCGCGAAGCCGAGCAGCGCCACCAGCGCGATCAGGGCGGCCGGGGCCGGGTGCCGGCGGGCCCACCGGGCGGCGCGAGTGACCGGGCCGACGGGCCGCACGCTGACCGGCTCGCCGGCCAGGAACCGGCGCAGGTCGGCGGCCAGTTCCCCGGCGCTGAGGTACCGGTGGCGGGCGTCCTTCTCCAGGCACTTCAGGCAGATCAGTTCGAGGTCGCGCGGCACCCCGGGGGCGCGCGCCCGGGGCGGCTCGGGGCCGGCGTTGAGTACCTGCTCGATCACCCGCCACTGGTCCTCGCCGGTGAACGGCGGCGCGCCGGTCAGGCACTCGTACAGCACCGCCCCGAGCGCGTACACGTCGGCCCCCGGGCCGACGTACTTCGACTTCCCGCCCGCCTGCTCGGGCGCCATGTACGCCGGGGTGCCGGCCGGCCCCTGGGTGCGCGTCGCCTCCGACGCCAGCCGCTTGGCCAAGCCGAAGTCGGACACCTTCGGAGAGGAGGCGAGCGGACGAGGGACGGGGGTCGAATCAGAACCAGAGGAGCGCCCGCCCTTCTGCTCATCGTTCGCCAGGAGGATGTTGCCCGGCTTCACGTCGCGGTGGACGAGGCCCGCGTCGTGCGCGGCCTGGAGGCCGTCGGCGGTGGCCGCGACCAGGGAGGCCGCCGGTTCGGCCGCGACCGGGCCGTTCGCCTTCAGGTGCGCGGCCAGGCTCCCGCCCGCGATGTACTCCATCGCGAAGTACGGGCGCGAGTACCCCTCCGGGCTCAACTCGTACACCTGCACCACGTTCGGGTGCCGGATGGCGGCGACGGCCGCGGCCTCGTCCCGGAACCGGACGACCTCGCCCGGGGTGGCGTGCCGCGACGCCAGAATCATCTTGAGCGCGACGGTGCGGTTCAGGCCGACCTGACGCGCCTTGTACACCACGCCCATGCCGCCGCGGCCCAACTCGCACTCGACCTCGTACCCCGGCACCTGCGGGAGCGGTGCCGGGCCTTCGGCGGGAACCGGGGCCGCCGCCGGCGCGGGGCGCTGGAGCAGCCGCAACAGCGACTCGGCCGCCGAGGCCGCGCCGGCGGCCGGCGGAACGTCGGCGCGGCCGGGCGCGCCCTCGATCGGCTGGGCGGGGCGCGTGCGGTCGTCGTCGTCGAGTGGCACGACAGGGCTCCAAGAACGGGCGGGGCCGGTCTACTCGCGGCGCCGGCGGCGGAACCAGACGGCGGCCGACGCCCCGAGCAGCCCGCCGGCGTCGGCGGTCAGGCCCACGGTCTTGTCGAGCCGCGCGCCGGTGTGCGACACGGGCGGCGCGTCCGGCGCGCCGCTCACCGCGAACCGCACCTTCGCGACGTGGCCCGCAGATTTCGCCGTCAGGAGGTACTCGCCCGGTGGCAGCGCCGGGCCCGCCCACACGCCCCGCTCGTCGGTCGTCCCCGCGGCGGCCTCGGCCCCGGCGGCGTCGGTCACACTCACCGCCGCGCACCCGGCCGGCAGGTCCTCTTCGAAGAACACCTCCGCCCGGATTCCGCTCGCCCCGACGGTGACCGTCGCGTTCATGTCGTGCGCGCCGGCCCGCGCCGGCGCGAGCAGCGCGCCCCAGGCGGCGGCAATCGCTAGAACAAGGAAACGGCCCGCGCGCATGCAACAGCCCCGCTCAGGATGTCCGAACCATCTTACCGACCGGCGGGGCGGAATGCTCGCCCGGAAGCGCGCCCGCCCGTGACCCGCGAGCGCACGCATGCAAATCGATCTGAACGCGGACCTCGGTGAAGGGGCCGGGTTCGACGCCGAACTCATGCCGCTCATCACGAGCGCGAACGTGTGCTGCGGGTTGCACGCCGGCGGGCCGGTCGAAACCGCGCGCACGCTCGGCCTCGCGCGCCAGCACGGGGTGACCGCCGGCGCGCACCCGGGGTACGCGGACCGCGCGAACTTCGGCCGCGCGGAGCACCGCCTACCGGCGCACGACCTCTACGCGCTGTGCCTGTACCAACTCGGCGCGATCGTGGGGCTGGCGCCCCGGGTGGAGTACGTCAAGCCGCACGGGGCGCTGTACACCCAGGCGTGCCGCGACGGCGACGTCGCGAGCGCGGTCGTCGGAGCGGCGGCAGCGCTCGGGCTACCGGTCGTCGGCCTTCCGGGCTCGCAGCTCGAGATCGCCTGTCGCGCCCGCGGCGCGCGGTTCGTGCCCGAAGGGTTCGCGGACCGGCGGTACCGGCCCGACGGCTCGCTGGTGCCGCGCGCCGAGCCCGACGCGTTCGTTCACGACCCCGCCGAAGCGGTGAAACAGGTCGAGCGGCTGGTGCGCGACAGGGGCGTGCGCACGATCTGCGTTCACGGCGACAACCCGGAGGCGGTCGCGTTCACTACGGCGGTGCGCGCGGCGCTCCTGGCGTCCGGGTTCACGCTGAAGGCGTTCGCATGAGCCTGCGGGTGCGCGAACCGGGGCTCCAGTCCCTGCTCGTCGATTTCGGCCGCGCGCGCGCCCGCGCGCTCGGGGTCCCGGTCGGCGGCGCGGCGGATCGCGCGGCGCTCACCCTGGGCAACGCGCTCGTGGGCAACGACCCGCACGCGGTCGCGCTGGAGGTCACGCTCGCGGGCCCGACGCTCGAGGCCCGGCATCAGGTCGCGTGCGTGATCTTCGGCGCGCCGTTCCAGAGCCGCGTGAACGGCGCGCCGCACACGCCCGCGGGCACCACCTTCACCCTCGAGGCGGGCGAC
>JBJSXS010000514.1:0-2605 GCA_046086545.1 Gemmata sp. | reverse complement strand
CGCGCGGGCGGTCGCCGCGCGGAGCTTCTCCAGCTCGCGCTCGACGTCCGCGCCCCGCGCTTCGGAGTAGCTCGCGGTCTGGAACTCGATGGCGTCGGCCCCGAGCCTCGCGCTCGCGTCCACCTGCGCCGGGTCCGGGTCGATGAACAGCGAGATGTGCATGCCCGCGGGCTTCAGGCGGTCGACGGCCCCGCGGACGCTCGCGATGTTGGCCGCCACGTCCAGCCCGCCCTCGGTGGTCAGCTCCTGCCGCTTCTCGGGCACCAGTGTCACCTCGTCGGGCTTCACCTTCAGTGCGACGGCGATGATCTCGTCGTAGGCGGCCATCTCCAGGTTCAGGCGCGTGGTTACCGTTTCGCGCAGGAGGTGCACGTCGCGGTCCTGAATGTGGCGCCGGTCCTCGCGCAGGTGGACCGTGATGCCGTCGGCGCCGCCGAGGGTGGCGAGGACCGCCGCCGCGACCGGGTCCGGTTCGCTCGCGCGGCGCGCCTGCCGCACGGTTGCGACGTGGTCGATGTTTACACCGAGGCGAATCATAAGGATTGAAAGTTCGAGGTCGAAAGTGCAAAGGTGAGGGTCGAGAGCCAGCGGCTCCCGGCCCCCTTGTTCACTTCTCCTTGTTCACCCGTCATTGGTGGGTGAACCGGGCGAGGTAGTCGAGCACCGCCTTGTAGCGGTCCAGTTCGCGCTGGAGCACGCGGTAAAGGAAAACGCCGAGGAGGACGTACAGCACCCGCTCCACCAGCGGGCTGAACACCGGCAGCGACAGCCACTGTGCGAAGAAGAAGTAGTTGAGCACCATCAGCACCGCGGCGAGCGGGAACGCGAGTTGCGCCGTGCGGCTGATGCGGTACCGCGGGTCGAAGTACATGCGCACCGCGAGCCGCAGCTCGGCCCACAGCTGCACCAGGAACCACCCGTGCCGTGTCGGCTCGGGCGGCTCGGGCGGCGCGAGGATGGTCCCCTCTGGCGGCGGCAGCAGGCGCATCAGGGGCAGGATCGCGGGCGGGATCAGCGGCGCGCCCGCGGCGGCAGGAACGGGGGGCGGGGCCGCCGCAGGGGCGGCCACGGGTTCGGCGTTCGGCTCGGTCATGCCCACATCCTCGGGCGGCTCGGTTCCACCACGGCGTTTAGGGTAACGTGTCGGGAAGTGGGCGAACAGGGGAGTTGCCGAGCGGACAAGTGGGGGGGTGAGGAGTGAAAGGCAGACGTGCCTCGTTTTGCCTCACGCCCCGCGCCCCGCGCCTCACTTGTCGGTGATGGGGCTGGGCTTGTCGGCCGTGGCGGGGAAGTCCTTCGGCAGCGGGAGCGTGACCGCGCCGGTCGCGGCCCACTCGGTGCCGCGCGTGACCGTGCCCGCGAAGCCCCAGCACTTCATCGCGTTCGCGTCGTGGCCCATCGGCGTGTGAAACACCCGCCCCTTGCCGTAGCTCACGGTCCAGATCATCGGCTCGTGCGCCTTCGTGCCGCTGGAGTACGCGGTCGCGAGCACCTTCACGTTCTCGATGGGGCCGCGCATGTTGTCGTAGAGCTCGTCGCGGACGTGCGCCCACTCCTTCGGCATGCCCTTGGTGACCGGGTGCTCGGCGTCGCGGAGCTTCACCGTGAACGGCCCGGTGTACCGGTGCCCGGAGCCGTTGTCGGCGCCGGCCTCGACCACCACCGCCTTGCCCTCGTCGTCGTACTTCAGCCGCTTGCCGTCCTTCGCGCCGCGCCAGCCCATGCCGATCATCTGGTTGTACTCCTTCCAGCCGCCGAACGCGTTGTTGGCCGCGTGGACGACCACGAACCCGATCTTCGCCTCCTTCAGCAGCTCATCAAAAGAGTCGTTGAGTTGCTTCCCCCACGGCTCACCGTTGTAGTTGCTGACGACCACCTGGTACTTGCTCAGATCGGGGCGGAAGTTGGCCATCTCCTCTTTCTTGCCCTTCGCGGGCGAGGTCGCCACGTCCACCGTGAAGTGCCCGGTGTCCTCGTAAATCTTCTTGAGAACCGGTGTGGTCTGCTGCCAGTTGTGGTTGTTCTGGCCGTCGATGATGAGCACCTTGATCTTCGGGTCCGCCGCGCCGGCAACGAGCGCGAGGGCCAACACGGACACGAACGCGGAGAGGAAACGCATGGCCGAGAGGCTCCGTTCGGAGTTGGGGGGTGAGTTCGGTGACAGACTGATTGTGCGGCCGCACACCGGGGCGTGTCAACGGGTTACACCCCACCGAATGGTGGTGCCGCTGAATCGGCTCCGGCGCGCAAGCCGGCCGCGCGGTACGCGGATTGCATGACACACCGGCGCGAGTCCGACGCACCGGGAGGCACGGCTATGAGCGCCGACGCGGGCAACGCGCGCGATGTGGTCAGGGTGTACACCGGGTCCGTGGTGAACGCGGAGCTGTACCAACAGGCGCTCCGGGACGCGGGCATCGACGCCAAGGTGGTGGGCCTCGAACTCAGCGCGAGCCTCGGCCCCGCGATTCCCAACTCGGTGGAGTTGTGGGTCAAGAGCGAGGAGGCCGAGAAGGCCCGGGCCGCCATCGAGCAGTTCGAGACCGACACGATCATCCTGGCGTGACGCGACCTTCGCCGCCGGCCGCGCGCAGGGCCGGGGCCG
>JBJSXS010000513.1:0-2150 GCA_046086545.1 Gemmata sp. | reverse complement strand
CACCGGCCCGCTGCTGGGGTCATCGAAGTTCCATAGGTAGGAGAGGGTCGAGGGGCTTGCGTCTGGTACGGAAGAGCTGTTGGTGAATGGGATGACTGCATCTGGCAGGCAGCTGACCGGTGGGAAGCTGAAGTTGGGCCGCGCCAGGGGCTGTACCGCCAGGGTCAGCGTCTTTGGCGCGCTCACGCAGCCATGGGAGGTGACTAGGGTCAGGGACGAAGGACCTCGACGACTACCGGCGCCGGGCCGCGCTCCGCACGCAACTGGGCGCGGGCTACTCGGCCGGTCGCACCTCCGCCGCCGCCGACAGTCACGACGCGGCGTTCGGGTCGGTCGAGCACCTGCTCCGCAACCGCGACCTGTTCGACCTCGCGAAGGAGCCGCCGAAGCGGGTCGAGAAGTACGGTCCCACCGCTCTCGGTAAGGACTGCCTGCTCGCCGCCCGGCTCGTCGAGAAGGGCGTGCCGTTCGTCCGGGTGCAGCACCAGGGCGGGCTCGCCTGGGACAAGCACCGGCGGGCGTTCGACAGCCAGCGGCACCTCACCCGCGAGTTCGACACCGCGACAGAAGCGTTGATCGACGACTTGAGGGAACGCGGGCTGTGGGAGAAGACGCTCGTCATCCTCATGGGCGAGTTCGGCCGCACCCCGGAGATCCTCGGGCAAGGACCGCCCGGCCGCAACCACTGGACGAAGAGTTGGTCGCTGTCGCTCGGCGGGTGCGGGGTGAAGCCGGGCGTCGTGGTCGGCAGCACCAACGAGGACGGCACCGCGGTGAAGGACCGGCCGGTCACCATCCCCGACCTGTTCGCCACCTTCTACACGCTCCTCGGCATCGACTACCGCACCGAGCTGGAGTTCGAGGGTCGGCCCGTGCCCCTCACCGAGAACAGCAAGGGCACCCCGGTGAAGGAGGTACTGTAACCATGCCCCCGACCAGGCTCACCAAGCTGAAGACCTACCACGTCGACGACGGCGCGAAACGCGGGCCGCTGACGATGTCCCAGGTGCGGTTCCACCCGACCGAGCGTGTGCTGTTCGCCGCGTGCGCGGATCGTCGCGTTGCGGTGTGGAACCTCGACGACAAGGAAACGACCAGCAAGAACCTAACCGCGGTGCCCGGCAGACTCGCGTGCCCGCACGACGCCGGATGGGTGCGGTGCCTGAACGTGTCGCCCGACGGAAAGTGGCTCGCCACCGGCGGCTCGGACCGCCGGCTGAAGCTCTGGGCGTTCGCCGGCGGCAAGCCGGCCGACAAGCCGACCCACGACACCGAGGCGCACGCCGGCTGGGTGGAAGGTCTGGCGTTCTCACCGGACGGCAAGTTCCTCGTAACCGGCGGAGCCGACCTCGCGGTGAAGGTGTGGAACGCCGACCTGACCCCGGTGAAGTCCCTGACCGGGCACACCGGGTTCCTGCGGGATGTGGCGTGGTTGCCGGACGGCTCTGCGTTCGTGACCGGAGCCGAGGACGGCAAGTTGCTGGTGTGGGATGCGAAGGCGCTGTCGCTCGTCCGCACGATCACGTTCGGTGGGGCGAACGAGCAGTTCGGCCAGAACCCGTCGCTCAGCGGCGCCCACCGGTTGCACGTCAGCCGCGACGGGAAGTTCCTCGCCGCCGCGGGTGGCAAGACGCTGACCGTCTTCGACCTCGCCACCGGCGCACCGGTCGCCGAAGACAAGTCGGACGCGCAGGTGTGCTTCTCGCCGAAGGACGACCTGCTGGCCGCCGGGTCGAACAACGCGAAGGTTGTCGCTTACGACTCGACCAAGTTCGTTCCCGCGAAAGCCGACAAGAACGGCAAGCTTGGGAACCCCGGCGCGCTACCCGGCAAGGAACTGGCGCAGATCAAGCTCGGCGATTTCTCCCTCGGGATGCGGTTCTCCGCCGATGGCAAGTTGCTCGGCCTCGGCCGCGCCGACGGCAAGGTCGAAGTGTGGGAGGTGGTGTGATGCGTCTTGCGTTTCTCATCGCCGTTCTCGTTTTGGCGGGCACCTCTCCGGTTCGCGCGGCCGACGCGCGCGACCTGAGCAAGACCACCGACGCCCGCATCGCCGCCTCCCACAAGGCCGCCGGGATCATGCCCGCCCCGCGTGCCGAACAGCACGAGTTGCTCCGCCGCGTCTACCTCGACGTACTCGGCCGCATTCC
>JBJSXS010000512.1:0-2830 GCA_046086545.1 Gemmata sp. | reverse complement strand
ACCGGCTTCAAGCCATCAGGTTCGGTCTTTTAGTAGCGCGTCAGATCCTGCGTGATCTGGCGCTGCGTCTCGGGGTCCGCCGCGTACAGGTGCAGGTGGTCCTTGTCGATATAGATGACTTGGACCCGCGGCTTACGCACGTATACCGGGAACGGGTAGTCGGACTGCACCAGTTCGTTGTAATAGATCACACATTCCCAGTGGCAGTGGTGGAGCTGCGCCTGGCCGACCAGCGGGAAGAATCGGGGCGGATCGATCTTATCCACGAGCCGGTTCTTGACGATCACAATGTCGTCGCGGAACGTCTCGTAAATGTACGGCACGCCGCGGGGCACGCGGGGCATCGCCCGGAGCACCTCCTGGTCGCTCGGCGCGTCCTCGCAGATGGGGTCCGGGTAACCGGCTCGCAGCGGCGGCATGATCGGCACGCGGCCGTCGTTCTTGTGGGCCAGCTTCTGATCCATCCGCTCCGCCACCCACGGCTGAACCGGGATCGGCGTGAGCAGGCCGAGCGTGAACGGGTTGCAGCCGGACGCCCCCGCGAGGACGCCCACCGCCAGCACCCAGAGTTTGCGCCGAATCCAGGACATACTACCCCTCCCGACTGACGGTTCGTCCGCGAGTACCGGATGTATCGGACGCGCCGGACGGGGAGTTTAAACCAAAGTTCCGAGTTGAGAGCTTTTACCCCATGGTCTTTCTGAGCCGCATCTACACGAAGTCCGGTGACGCGGGCGAAACGGGTCTGGGCGACGGCACCCGCGTGCCCAAGGACGCGGCCCGGGTCGCCGCCTACGGCGAGGTGGACGAGTTGAACGCCGTGCTCGGCCTCGTCACCGCGAACTGCCCGAACTGCCCCGAGACCGACCTCCTCCGGGTCGTCCAGAACGACCTGTTCGACGTGGGCGCCGACCTGTGCGTGCCGCAGACCGAGAGCGAGGCGGTGAACGCGGCGCTGCGCGTGGTGCCGGCCCAGTCCGAGCGGCTGGAGCGCGCCATCGACCGCCTGAACGAGGGGCTGCAACCGCTCGAGAGCTTCATCCTGCCCGGCGGCACGCCCGCGGCCGCGTGGCTGCACCTGGCGCGCACCGTGTGCCGCCGCGCCGAGCGCGCGGTGGTCACCCTCACGCACACCGAGAAGGTGAACCCGCACGCGCTGGTCTACCTGAACCGGCTCAGCGACTTCTTGTTCGTGCTGGCGCGCGTGGCGAACGACGGCGGCAAGGGCGACGTGCTGTGGGTGCCCGGCGCGAGCCGGGGGGGGTAGCGCGCGATCGGGAATGGGTGTCGAGTGTGTACAACGAACGGGCCTGGCCCTTGCGGGCGCGGCCCGTTCGATTCCTGCTCCCTTGCGGGCGCGGCCCGTCGAGGTGATGTACCCCTGTTGGAGCCGCGCTACGGCACGATGTACGGCCGCGCGATGGTGATGGTGCTGGTGCTGCCGAACGAGTTGCGGAACTCCCCCTTGATCTTCACCGTGCTGCCGACCCGGGCGCTGGTCACCTGCTTCTTGAAGTTGTCGTCGAACGCGGGGAACTCCACCTTGATGCGGGTGGCGTTCACGCCGCCCTTCTTGCCGGTGCCGGTGACGTACAGGGTGGCGTCGCCCTCCTTGCGCTCGACCACCGCCCCGGTGATGGTGATCGCCTTGCCGCTGTACTTCTCGTTTGTCACCTCGCTGTCTTTGTTGAACTCGCCGATCAGCTCGGTCGCGGTCACCGTCGGGTTCGGGTCCGCGCCGGCGCTGTCGAAGGTGCCGCCGGTCAGTTCCACGGACATGATGCTGTCGTAGCCGGTGCACTTGCCCTTGAGCTTCACCGTCTGCCCGCGGGACGCGCCGAACAGCTTGTTCGCGTCGCCGGCGGTCACGGTCACGCGCACCTGGATGACGCCGCCGCCGGCCTTGGGCACGGTGTCCAGGACCGCGCGCAGTTCGGCCGGGGTGCCGTAGCTGTACTCGATGTCGGTCAGCTTGCCCTCGACCAGCAGCGTCTTCTTCTTGTACTTCTTGTCCGCGTCGGTCTGGTTGTCCCTGTACGCCCGGGCCAGGTCCTCGGCCTTCACCGGGGTGCCCGGGCCGCCGCCCACCGGTAACTCCTGCAGGAACTTGGCGTCGTCCAGTTCGCCCTCCTTGAGCGCCCCGCCGCTCTTGGGGCGCCACTCCTTGGCCTGCAACCGGGCGGCGCCGTCGCCGGTCGGGTGGAACGCGGCGATGATGTAGTCCTCGCCGCTCTGCCACACGACCGCGCGCTGGGCGCTCACCTTCGCGGACCAGTCGCCGGTGCGGCCCGGGTCGCTCGCGAACGCCTTCTGCAGATCGGCGTCGGTGGCGGGGCGCCCGGTGCCGAGGTGGTTGGCCGCTTCCGCCTCGGCGCGGGTAGTCTCGCCGACCTCCAACTCGTTGTACGTGAACTGGTTGACCCGCGGGTTCCAGTTCTCGACGGCCTTGACGAAGTCGTCCTTCACCTTCTTCGCCTTGGTGTAGAACCAGTACCCGCCGTAGCCGCCGCCGCCGCAGCACAGGAGCAGCATGCCGAGAAGGACCGCGAGGAGCACCTTGCCGGCCCAGCCCGTCTTCTTGGCCGGCCCGTCCTGGTCGTCGTCGTCCTCGTCGCGGGGGCGCTTGCTCCGCGCCGGGCGGTCGTCGTCCTCGTCGTCGCGGCTCCGGCCGCGCGGCCCCTTCTTGCGCGGCGCGTCCTCGTTGTCGCGGTCGTGTTCGTCCCGGCCCCTCTTCCTGGCCGGCCGGTCGTCGCCCTCGTCGTCCGATGCGGCGGCGGGGGCGGCCTTCGCGACCGGGCGGGCGGTCGGGCGCGCGGTCGGCTTCGCCTTC
>JBJSXS010000511.1:0-7483 GCA_046086545.1 Gemmata sp. | reverse complement strand
GGCATGGGCGGCTCCGCGGGCACCACCGTCGGCACGGCCGCGATGCGCGCGCTGCCCGTGGGGGTTCCCAAGCTGATGGTGAGTACCCTCGCGAGCGGTCAGGTGCAGCACTACGTCGGCACGCGCGACGTGATCATGGTGCACTCGGTGGTTGACATCGCGGGGCTGAACCGCGTGAGCCGTGCCGTGCTGGACAACGCCACCGCGGCCATTGCCGGAATGCTGAACCCCACGTTCCGCGCACCGCGCACCGCGTCAGAAGATCGACCGGTGGTCGCGGCGAGCATGTTCGGCGTTACCACCCCGTGTGTGGAGGCCGCGCGGAAGGTGCTCGAGGCGGCCGGGTACGAGGTGCTGGTGTTCCACGCGACCGGCACCGGCGGGCGCACGATGGAGGGGCTGATCCGCGACGGCCTCATCGCCGGGGTGCTGGACATCACCACCACGGAACTCGCCGACGAACTCGCGGGCGGCATCCTGTCGGCCGGGCCGGACCGGCTGACCGCGGCCGCAGTCGCCGGCGTGCCGCAGGTCGTGTCTCTCGGCGCGCTGGACATGGTGAACTTCGGGCCGCCGAACACGGTGCCCGAGAGGTACCGGGACCGACTGTTGTACCGTCACAACCCGAACGTCACGTTGATGCGCACCACCCCCGAGGAAATGGACCTGCTTGGGAAGTGTGTCGCAGAGAGGACGAGCGCGTCGAACAGCCCGACGTGCGTAATGGTGCCGCTGAAGGGCGTTTCGGCCATCGACGCCGAGGGCAAGCCGTTCTGGTGGCCGGACGCGGACACGGCGCTGTTCCAGAGCCTGCGCAACTGGATCGCGCCCTACGTGGAACTGCTCGAATGGGATCAACACATCAACGACCCGGCGTTCGCCGCAGCGTGCGCGAACAAACTGTTGGCGATGATGCGGAGTTAAGCAAGAAGTTTGACCTAATATGTGCCGCAGATCCGGTGGCAGACGCAGACGCCTTCTGGCCTCAAAGCTGTTCCTTTTTCTCATCAGTGGCTCAACTGCTTCACGGCTCGCCGCCGTTCGCAGAACGGCTAGCAAATGATCTCGATCTTATGCCGGACGTTCGCGGAAGCCTCAGGCCTGTAGGGGATGTGTTCGCCCAGCATTACACCGCTGGGATTTGCCCACGCATCATGAGCCGGATGCACGTTCAGATTTGTTGTTGCGGCCGGGGGCGGAACTGGTCGCGCAGGGTGCCGTGAGGTTTCATCGGTTCGCACGCCCAGGATACCCGGATTGGCTGTTGCCGCGGGGGGCGCGTGGCGACACAATGCCGCAAACCTCTTCTGTTCGGAGACGTACGCGATGAAACTCGGGATGAACCTGCTGCTGTGGACCGGCGGCGTGACCAGTGAACACTTCCCGCTGCTGGCGAAGCTCAAGGCCGCGGGGTTCGACGGCGTCGAACTGCCGGTGTTCGGCGGCGCCCCCGCGGACTACAAACCGATCCGCGCGGAACTGGATAAGCTTGGACTGAAATGCACCACCGTCACCATCCTGACAAAGGAAACGAACGCGATCAGCCCGGACGCAGCCACACGGCAGAAGGCCGTCGAGTGGCTCAAGACGGTGGTCGAGATCAACCACGTACTCGGGGCGGAGACGGTGTGCGGGCCGTACCACTCGGCCATCGGCGAGTTTTCCGGCACGGGGCCGACCGGCGATGAGAAGAAGCGATCTGCCGACGTGCTCCGCCAGGTCGCGGAGTTCGCCAAGCAGGCGAACCTGATGATGGCCGTCGAGTACCTGAACCGCTTCGAGTGCTACCTCATCACCACCGCGGCGCAGGCGGTCGAGCTGGTGAAGATGGTTGGGCACCCGAACCTGCGGACCATGTACGACACGTTCCACGCGCACATCGAGGAGAAGGATCAGGCGGCGGCGATTCGGACCATCGCCCCCGCGCTGGCACACGTTCACATCAGCGAGAACGACCGCGGCACCCCCGGCACCGGGCAGGTGAACTGGGCCAGCGCGTTCGGGGCGCTCAAGGAAATCAAGTACGACGGGTGGATGACGATCGAGTCGTTCGGCCGCGCGTTGCCCGACCTCGCGGCGGCCACCAAGGTGTGGCGGGACCTCTTCCCGTCGCCGGAGGACGTGTACACGCGGGGCATCGGCTTCATCAAGCAGCACCTGAAGTAGCGCGGGTTGCTCGCCTCGTGGCTTCGCGCATGGGATCTCGGCGCGCGAGGCCACGAGCGGTGCACTCGCCCGTCAACGGCTTCGGAACGTGTGCGTCCCACGTGGGCCACCGCGACACACGCGCCGGGCGGTTTTCGGGCGTTCCCAACCCCTTCCGCATCCAATCGCGTAACTCTTCCGCACGCACCGGCCGGTCGAGCCGACGGCACGCGGGGCGCCGCTTGTGCCGCCCGTATCGAACTCATCGGATGCTCACCGCCCGGGCCGGCGCGTCTGGCTGGCGCTGCACCATTCCTTGTGAGTCACGCGCACTTGCCCGCCGATGTACGGTGCGTCGAAGGCCGCCTATAAGGCGGTCGGCTCAGGAGGAGCGAGCATGAGAACGGGGTTACGGTCTTTGGCGGTCGCGGCGGTGGTGCTGAGTTTGACGGCTGCGGCGCTCGCGATGCCGCCGGCGGCGCCCGCACCGACCCAAGCGGCACAGCCCGCGGCCCCGTGGGCCAACAAGTTCTTTCTGGCCGACATCGCTAACAACCGCGAGCAGACCCCGCCGGCCGTCATCACCCACAACTTCGGCGAGGTGCCGCACGGCACCCTGTGCGTCCACAAGTTCACGTTCACGAACATCTACGACGTGCCGATGCAGATCACGGACGTGCGCAAGAGCTGCTCGTGCCTCGACTACGTGCCGATGACAAAGGTGCTGCAGCCGAACGAGACGGCCGAGTTCACCGTGACCATGAACACGGCCAAGTTCGCCGGGCACAACGCGCAGACGTTCTACGTCACCGTCGGCCCGAAGTTCGTCTCCACCGCTGTCATCCGGGTGTCGGCCACCAGCCGCGCGGACGTGAGCGTCAGCCCCGGCGCCGTGAGCTTCGGCACCGTGCCGCAGGGCACCCGGCTGAACCAGTCGGTGCAGGTCAAGTACACGGGCCGGTCGCGTGACTGGAAGGTGACCGAGGTGGTGCCCGGTGCGTACCCGTTCGACGTGAAACTGACCGAGACGAGCCGGGGCGGGCCGCTCCGCGGCGGGGCCGATTTCCAGGTTGACGTGACCCTCAGCGGCAATTCCGAACCGGGCCCGATCTCGGAGCAGATCACCCTCAAGACCAACGACCCGACGAACGCGTTCATTCACATCGGCGTTACCGGCACCGTGATCGCGCCGCTGGAACTGGCGCCCGGCAGGGCGCGGCTCGAAGCGAAGGTCGGCGAAAGCGCGACGCAGCGGGTGCTGGTGCGGGCCGCGAAGCCGTTCAAGGTGGTGGGCATCGACGGCACCGGCGACGGCATCACCGCCGAACTGCCCGCGGCCCCGGCCGCGCTCCCGGTCCAGGTGATCGTGGTCAAGTTCGAGCCGAAGAAGCCCGGGGCTGTGGCCCGCCAGCTCCGCATCCGCACCGACGCTGGCGACGCGTCCGCGGTGCTGCCGGTCGAAGCCGAGGGCACCCCGGCGGACGACGCGAAGGGCCAAGAGTTGACCGAGGACAACAAACCCGGAGCGAAGAAAGGCGACGAAACGAAGAACGAGGTGACCCCGCCCGCCGGTGCGCTGCCGATCCCGATCCCGCCTGTGCCCGTGCCGCAGCTGGGTAACGTGCCGAAGTGAGCCGCTGATTTCGTGACGGGCCGGTAGCCCGGCCGCCGGCCAACGCTACCGGCCTTCGCGCAGGCGATCACCGAGGAAGTCGCTCAGTTCCGGCACGGCGTAAATCTTCGCGGCGGTGGCGTCCACGTCATATGGAACGCGGCGGAACACGATCTCGCGCTCGTCCAGGGTGATGTAACACGCCTTCCAGTTCGCGTCGCGCGGTTGGCCCACACTGCCGACGTTCACGATGGTTTTCCGCTCGTCCAGTTGCCAGCAGTAGTCGATCTCTTCGGGCGAGAGGAACTGCCACTGCTCGCCCGGTTCCGGTTCGATGAAGATGCCCGGCACATGAGTGTGGCCGGCGAAGCAGTACCGCTCGATGTGCTCCCCGATCTTCTTCATTTTGGTCGCGTTGTACACGTCCTCGGGGAACACGTACTCGTTGGTTTGGTTGCGCGCCGAGCCGTGGACGAAGAGAAAGTCGCCGTCGCGGAACTGCCGCGGGCGTTCCGACAAGAACTGCCAAAGTTCGTCGCGCCGGGTGCCCTCAAGCACGGCGCGGGTCCACATCGCGGCCTTCTCCGCGGCGGGGCTGAACCCGGTCGGGTCGAACAGCACGGCGTGGTCGTGGTTGCCCAGCACGTTCAGGTCGAACTTCATCGCCCGCTCGACGCACTCAACCGGGTTCGGACCGTAGCCGACGATGTCGCCCAGGCTGTAAATTGACTTTGCCCGGGTGCGTGCGATGTCCGCGAGCACCGCGTCCAGCGCCTCAACGTTGCCGTGCACGTCGCTCAGGATCGCCCGCATTGAGGCACCAGAACAGTGGGCAAGCCGGGATGTCGTCCGACGCTGTTATACGATTGAACGCTAATGCGGTGATCCTGTTCCACCGCTACAGCTGTTTTTCCAGCATCGGGAACCGGCCGTGTTCCTTGAAGAACTGTCCGTAGAACGCGGCCAGGTGCGGCACGTCGGACGGGCACTGCGCCGCCAGCGCGGCGACGGTCCCCTCGGTCATCTCTTGGGACGCCTCCAACAGTAGCGCCAGCCCGGCGGAGATCGCGTTCTCTGGCTTCACCACCAAGAAACTGAACAGCCCGTTGACGCGCTTGACGTTCAACCCCTCGGTTCCGAAGGCGCCGAGTCGGAAGCAGGGGGAGAGCGGGTCCACCTTCTTCACGTCGGCGTAGGTGCCGCTCTCCAACCCGATCCCGACCGCCGTCGGCGTATCGTCCGGCGCTCGGAGCACGAGCAGGGCCTCTGAAGGGAAGTACGGATTGGCGAAGAGGTACCTTTCCAACTCTTCTTCGGGCACCCGTAGAACTCCGCGGCCCATCGCCGCGAGGGCAGGGATGTCCTCGCGGCGCAAGCGGTTGATCCGCATCCGGCTTTGGAAGACCAGTGTGGGCAGATCGACCGGGTCGGCCCAGTAGTTAATGACGTCGCGCTTGATTTTGAACCCGTTGTCGGTCAAGAATCGTAGTACCGGGGCCCAGTCGCGGCGGTACGCGGCGAACACGGACGTCAGACCCCGGGCGCGGGCCGCGCCGAGGGCCGCATCGAATAGCGGGCCGCTGGCGGCCTCGTGCCCCTTCTTGCACCACGGCACGCTGACGCGCTGCTGAGCCGGCTCGAGTGTGCAGTACCCGACCAACTGCCCGTTGACTTCGGCGTAGAACCGCGTTGTCGGGTCGAACCCGCGGGCGCGGGTGCGCTTGCGCACGTCATCGGCGGTGGCCGCCTTGAATCCCGGAAGTGAGAGCGCGGCGACGTTGTACAGGGTCGCCTGTGTGGCCTCGTCGCCGGGCTGGAAGGTGCGTATGTTCACAGGCGGTCGGAGGTTAGTGCGTTCACATGATCCTAACCCGTGGCCGGCCCGGGCACAACGCCTCATGGGTCGGTATTCCATGAAGTAGCGCTCTTGGGATTGTCCCGTATGTGCGAACCGGGCTACCGTGTCGCGCACGCTACGAGGCACCACCGTGAAAACGCAGACCGGTTCGCCCGCCAACCGCCTTCAACCGGTCGGGTCCGTCGCGGTTGTCGCCGCGAGCACCTCCCCCGACCGCACGCGATGGCACCTGCGCACCGCGCTGGTCGCGGTCGTTTTGCTCGGCGGCGGGTTGCGCGCGGCCGCGTTCCTGTCCGACCGGTGCCTGTGGATCGACGAGGCGATGCTCGCGCTGAACCTCGTGGAACGCGGCCCGGCACAACTGCTCGACAAACTCGACCACAACCAGGGGGCGCCGGTCGGGTTCCTCCTGGCCGCGAAGCTGAGCGCTTCCGCGTTCGGCGAGACCGAGTGGGCGCTGCGCCTGGTGCCGTTCGTCGCCTCGCTCGTGGGACTTGCCGCGTTCGTGTTCGTCGCGCGTCGGCTGTTGCCCGCCCCCACCGCTCTGCTCGCGGTCGCGCTGTTCGCCGTGTCCCCACACGTCGTCAGCTACGCTGGTGAGTGCAAGCAGTACGCCAGCGACGCGGCCGTCGCCGTCAGTTTGTTCGCACTCGCGCTCGGGTTACTCGAAGGGAAGGGGGGCTGGCGCTGGGCCGCGGTGGCGCTCGCGGGCGCGCTGGCGGTGTGGTGCTCGCACCCGGCCGCGTTCGTTCTGGGCGGAATCGGCACGGCGCTGATCGCCAGTGCTGCCGTCGCGCGCGACCGGTATCGCGCCCTCGCCGCCGGGGGCGTCATCGCCGTCTGGCTCGCGGGCTTCGCGGCGTGTTACTTCGTCTGCCTCCGGCAGCTCGGCGGGAACAAGTACCTCTCGGATTACTGGGCCGGGCACTTCCTCGCACTGCCGCCGAGGGGGGTGGGCGACCTCACCTGGTTGCTCGACCACATGATCGCGTTCTTCACCCTGCCGGGGGGGTTCGGCGGGGCCATTGTGCCGCTCGGCGGGTTGGCCGCGCTGCTGGCCCTTATCGGGCTGCGTGAGTTCGGCCGCGAGCGGTGGCCCACAGCCGTCGCCCTGACGGTGCCCGTGCTGCTCGTCCTGCTGGCGTCGGGCCTGCACAAGTACCCGATTGGCGGGCGTCTGATGCTGTTTCTGGTGCCGCCCGCGGTTGTATCCGTGGCACGCGGCGCGTGGGTGCTGTTCGAAGCGCTATGTGAAAAGAACCGGTTCGCCGCGGGCGCTTTCGTTGCCCTGCTGCTGTTGGCGCCAGTGTGGGAAACGGGTGACGTACTGCGCCGCCCACCGCGACACGAGGAACTGCGCCCCGTTATCGAACGGGTGCGTGCGGAACTTCAGCCGGACGACCGCGTGTTTGTGTACTACGGCGCGGCCCCGGCGTTCCGGTTCTACACGCGAGCGTACCCCTTCGCGGTCAACGCGGTAACCGTTGGCGAGGAGCACCGCGGCGACCCTCCGGCGTACCGCGCCGAGCTCGCGCAGCTGAAGGGGCGTGTCTGGGTTCTCGTGAGTCACCGCCACGGCGACGAAGAGACGCTCCTGCGCGCCACGCTCGACGGTCGTGGGGTGTGCGAGCGCACGGTGAAGCGGCCCGGGGCGGCCGGCTACCTGTACCGGCTGGATTAGCAGCCCCCCCCGGGGCCTCCCGTCCGGGAGGGGCCGGCGGTGGGTATTGCAGCGGTTGTGCGAGAGAAACCTCCGGGAAGTGGCCGGGGTACGGTTGAACCGTCCGCGCCCGGCGGTTATGGTCAATTGTGGGCACGCTTCGCCATGCAAAACGAGAGAGCCATGCCATTTCCCGCACACGACCGGC
>JBJSXS010000510.1:0-11986 GCA_046086545.1 Gemmata sp. | reverse complement strand
GACGAGCGTGTGGCCGTTGCGGGGCCGGATCGGGTCGTGTTGTCGGGACAAGAGACACCTCACGAATGGTGAACGGGTCCGCCTCGACCGGGCCGACGCGTGCGCGGCCCCGGTCGCGGCGGACCGGACTCGGTGCGGACGGACCGGGGAACAGCCCCCGGCCGGGCGGACGCGCTCGGGCACGTCCGCCGCGGTGACGATGACGGGTCGGGGGTCGCGTCCGGGTCGTGCCGGGCGACCCCAGCGGAGCGGGAAACGAGAAGACCCCGCACGGCCGGTGAACCGCGCGGGGTCGGGGATGGGTGCAGAAGTTCGCCGCCGGCCGAGAGCTAATCCGCCTTCACTATATTATGACGCAATAACATCAAATATTTAGTTATAATATTGACAGTTCGGTTGCGGTGCCGCGAGCGCCCCGCCACTCACCGGCACCCGAGTGAACCGGAAAATGATAACCGCACGTCATAACTCGCAAATATCCATTACTCATTACCATTATCATTATATTATGACACATTAACATTAGTTATTTAGTCATCACTGATCGCCCCGCCCCGCTCACGGCGTCCACTCCCTCAGCGAGTCGCCGGCCCCGCGTTCGAACACCCGGATGCGGGCCGGCTGCAGGTCCAGCCGGTAGGTGCCGCGACCGGCCGGCACGACCAGCGCGGCCAGGGTCGGCGGGAGCCCGCCGGCCTTGACCATCCGGGACTTCTGCTTGGTGAGGTACTTCGGGTCCTTACTGGACCCGCCCCGGAGGGTGTACTCGTCCACCGCCGCGCCGGCCTTCGAGGCCCGGGCCAGTTCCCACAGAAAGGACCACCAGGCGGTGTGATTTCCCCAGTCGAGTTCGACCAACCCCTTCTCCCAGTGCACCTGCCGCGACACCTCCACGAGCACCAATCCGCCGCCGGCCACGGCCATCTCGAGCGCCTCCTGCGGGTCGTCCGGTTCCTCGCCGATCACCCGCAGGAGCACCCGCCCGCTGTCGGCGTCGAGAAAGCCGATCCGGACGCCCACGTCCACCACGGCCCGGGGCAGCGACACCCCGCGCAGGTGCCTCCACATCCCGACCGCGCCGCGGTGCCGGGCGTACGCCGCCTCCAGGTCACCGCCGAGCCGCCGCCGGTCCTCCGCGGTCAGCACCCGGTCCCACAGCCGCAGCGCGGCCGCCGTCCCCTTCACGCGCAGGTACGCCGTCTGCCACTCGTCCTCGGCCCATTTCGGCATCGTGCCCCCCGTTCCCGTCGGGGGTTGAGTCGTCGCCGTTGCCATCGTCGTCCTCCGATTGGGGTGATTCGAGGCGGCAACTGAAACCCGTTTCCCCTGCCGTGTAAAGAGCAGGAACAGCACACACGAGCTATCACGTGGTGCAAGCGCTTCGAACGCTTACAGTTCGGCGCGTGCATTTTTCCCCAATTTTTCTCACCGCGGGTACCTGTTCCCCCTCCGTGGCGCAATTTCCCGAGGGTCGCGTGAGGGGACCGGGGGGCGACCGCCGGGCGAGAAAATCCGCTCACCACCAACCGAGCACCTGGCTCGGTGTGGGGGCGGGCACGACGGCGATGACTGACTTGTGGGCTGGCGACTGCTTCGTGGTATGCGCGGCGGACGGGCGGTGCTGGAGCGGGGAGGAGTGGGTCGGCCTGTGGTCGGCCGCGCGCCAGTTCCGACGACCGGACCGAGCATACGAGTTATGCGCACAAGAGGCTCGGGAAGCAGAGCGGCGAACAGGAACCGCCGGGGTGGTCTGCTACATCCCCCGTGGAACCCCGCCCACGATGCCCTTGGCTCCCTTCACGAACTACTCGCAAGTCGACTTGCGAGAGTTGGTTCCGGCGACGCAGGGTTCGACCCTTTGGCGCGCCTGACGACAGGCGCCTTGGACGGTGATGTCCTCCGGCCGGCGCGCCGGAAGAATTGCTGAACGTGGGCCACCCTTCCCCGACCTGTCTCATGTTGACTTGCGAGACTTGGCCCTCAAGCCCGACGTGTGTTGGATCGCAATCTTCTTGACCGTCCCGTTGCGAAGGTGGATCTGGACCTGGGCGACCCGCTGCATGTGGCTCACGCGGGTAATGTGAACCCAGATTTCGCTCACCACGCTGCGGATCTTCGACTTCAGCTTCCGCCGGACATCCCGAAGCTCATCCCCTTGACAGTTCAGCAGGCCGAGCAGCGACTGAACCTCCCCGAGGTTGACCGCCTTGCAACTCGCCGCATCCGCCTTCAACTCTTCCAGCCGCCGTACAGCCTCCTTCTTCGACCTGTGCAGCGTCTTCAGCAGCCCGACGTAGGTCTCCGGCGATTCCTCGTCCGGGTCCGCCGCCTTCAACTCGGCGTCTTGGATGCGGTGGTCCATTACCACCAACTTGCCGCTCAGGTCGGCGATCTCGGTTTCGCGCTCGTCGCCTCCGTGTTCCACGCCGAGCACGTCGCCGGGTTTCAGTTCCGAAAGGGCGTGCAGGAGAGCCTGCTCGAACGGCGGGTAAGGAAAGGACAACCCCTTACCCCTTCGCGTCGAGCCGTTGGCGGTGGCGCCGGAGGTGAGGTAACGGTACGGCCGGGGTTCCCCGCCGGGCGTCGTGGACTGGCGGAAGGTGTGGACCGACATCGTGGTGCGGGTCTCGGCGCAATGGACGATCCCCGTGAACAGGTTCGTCTCGAACTGGCCGGGCCTTCCGAGCACGCGGAACCTCGCCTTCATCCCGGCCTGCACCTGAAAGAACTGCTCCTCGGTGACGACCGGCGGAAAGTAGTTCTTGATCGGCTCGCCGCAATCGACTCGCTTGTTGCCTTCTTCCCGCCGTTGAGGTTGGAACTCGCCGTAGACCGCCCGGTTGGACAAGATTTGTAGGACGTAGGAATCCCGCCACCGACCCGAGTCGCCGAACGGTGGGTACTTCTTCGGGTTGGCAACGAGGTGCTGGAGGATGCGATTCACGCCCAAGCCCTCCGCGCTCAGCCGGAAAATCTCACGGACCGTCTCCACACGTTCGGGGATCGGCCGGAATCCCCGCTCTGTCAACTCCAGCCAGCGGGGGGCCATTTTGGTCATCGGCAGCCCGCCGACGGCGCGTTCCTTCTTCCTCGCCCACGCATCTTTCAACCGGAAAGACTTGGTGGCCGATTCCTCGTGGGCCCGGCTCATGTAGATGAGCGGCTCCAGCAGGGCCGCGATGTCGTTGATGCTGTCCTGCGAGTAGGTTCGGCGGGGTTCGCGGGTGACTATCGAGACCCCGCTGTTTAGTATGGAGATGAAGAGTTGCAGCGCTTCGCCGACCTTGTTCCGGCTGAGGCGGTCGATGCTTTCGATGATGAGGACGGAACCCCGCAGCACCCGGCCGATGCGGATGGCTTCAAGGAACTCGCCGAGGGCGCCGACCTTCGCGTTGGCGCCCCGGAAGGCCGACACGCCGAGGTCGTTCAGGGTAAGCGATTCGTCGAGCACCCAGCCGTTCTCGCGGCAGACTTCGACGGCGAACTCGGCCTGGCGCCGGAAGGACTCGCCCTTCTGCTGCTTCTTGGACGAGAACCGTATGTAGGAGAACGCGCGTGACACTTGAGCCTCCGTGCTCTTGGAATGGCGGGGAATCATGACTGAACTCCAAGGGGCGGGGAGTATTGTATCGGACTTCATGCAAAGTTAAATTCCGTTCGACATCGCGACGTGCATGTACTACACGGGACTTGATCCATTCACCAAGAAGCCGGTGCAGACCGCGAAGAACCTGACGGACCGCAAGCTGCAACGGGCGCTGATGCAGTTCTTCAAGCCCGAGAACTACTTCGCGGTGCGCGAAGCGCTGATCGCAGCCGGGCGGGGCGACCTCATCGGCGGGTGCAACGGGTTAATTCCCGACCAGCCTCCGAAGGAAGCAGTCGAGGCCCGGAGGGAGCAAGCGAACCGCGCGCTCAAAGGCGTTGACAACGACCACTACCACGCCGTCGCCAAACCCAACACGGGAGAGAGAGCTGGCGCACGAGGAGCCGGGCCGGTGAAACCGACGGGGTATCGGCCGGACAGAACGTCGGCGAAGCGGCAAGACGGAAAGAAGAAACGGAAGGGGCCGCGCCCGAAGCCGTAGGCCCGCGCGATCCCGCGGACCCGGCGAACATCCGGCCTACAATTCCGGGCCTCTGACAGCCGTGGGTGATGGTCGCCCGACTCGCCAGTTCGGCACCGGCCTACCGCCGCTGGCGAGTGAGTCGCTTTGGGGTGTGGCTGTTCGAAAATGCTCGTCTCCTCAGCGGTGCTAATTGAGACGCCCCGACCACCCGGATCACTTTTGGGGGAACAGACACCGCCGGGCTGGCCCGACGCAACCGCACCTCCCGAACACGGCACGTGCGGCTGTTCTGCCGCACGTCGGGGCAGAGGGTTTAGCGGTATCACCCGTCCGCCAAGACGACTCGTTAGGGGAACCGCCACCTACGCTCGCCACCTCCTAACCGAGAGCTTCTCAGACGCCCAGCCCGGTGACTCACTGGCTGTGGCGGCTTAAGATGTAGGGGCCGCAGCCCGGTCACGCGCGAAGGCACCACCCTCCCGGAGTGAGTATGGCGGACGTACCATCAGACCCGCGCATCGCCTTCGTTGCGGACAGCTCAGCCGTGGCCGAGGCGGTCATCCGACTGCTGGCCGCGAACGACATCCCGGCCGAGATCACCACCTCTGCCGGACGAACCACCACGGACCCACTGACCGGCGCAACGGAACTCGCGCAAAGTGACGAGTTCCCCATCGCGATCACCGACCCGGAAAAGATGGAGGCCGCGCGCGAACTGCTTGCGACCGCGCAGACGATGGCCGCTGTGAAGGCGGTGCGCGACAAGCGCGCGAACCGCACCGGCACAGTGACCGCGACGTGCGAGGACTGCGGCAAACCGTCCGACTGGCCCGCGCAAGCGATGGGCACCACCGAAACGTGCCCGCACTGCCACGGGTACATGGACATCCCCGACCCCGACGACGACTGGTCCGGCGTGGACTTCGGAGCCGAGGACGAAACGGAACCGAAAGAGGAGTGATGTCACTTTCCCTCGCGCCGTTCACCGTTAGCCCTCCGGAAGCCGGGTTCACGCTCGCGAAGGTGCTGCGCGCGCGGCTCGGCGGGCCGTCGTGGGGAGAGGTGCGCAAGCTCATCGCCGCCCGCCGCGTTCAGGTGGGAGACGCGATCTGCTCGGACGAGGCCCGCCGCTTGAAGGAGGGCGAGCCCGTAGTTCTGCTCCAACACCCGAAGCCGCTGCAGAAGTCTGCGCACCCCGAGCGCCTCGTCGTTCGGCACCTCGACGAGCACGTCGTGGTCGTGGAGAAGCCCGCGGGGGTGAACACCGTGCGCCACCCGGCGGAGCTGGAGTGGTCCGAACAGCGCCGCGAACTCGACCCGACCCTCGAGGACCTCACCCAGTGGGCGGTCGCGCATCAACTGAACCGCGCCCCGCGCGACCTGCCGCGCCTGAGGATCGTTCACCGGCTCGACAAGGAGACGAGCGGTCTCGTTGTGTTCGCGCGCTCGGTGCTGGCCGAGCGCGAACTGGGGCTTCAGTTCCGCAAGCACACCGTCGTGCGGCGCTACCTCACCGTGGTGCCCGGACTCCTCAGCGCGCAAACCATCCGCTCGCACCTGGTCGAGGACCGCGGGGACGGGCGCCGCGGCAGCACGCGCCTGCCCGGCGTCGGTAAAGAGGCGGTCACCCACATCACCCCCGAGGAGCGCCTGCCCGGGTACACCCTGCTCTCCTGCCGGCTCGAAACCGGGCGCACGCACCAGATCCGCATTCACCTGTCCGAGGCCGGGCACCCCGTCAGCGGGGACAAGGTGTACGTGAAGCGGTTCAACGCGGACGTGTTCGACGACAAGAGCGGCGCGCCGCGGCTCGCGCTGCACGCGACCGAGTTGGGCTTCGCGCACCCCGCGACCGGCGCGCTGTTGCACTGGTCGATGCCGCTGCCGCCGGACTTGCAGAAGTTCGTGGACGGGTTGCGGAAGTAGGACCGGCTTGCGGCCCGTCACACCCCGAAACCACGTGGTCGGTCCGAACTTCTCGATCGTGCGGTCGAGGGTGAACCGCTCGACCCAGAGTGCGGCAGCCGCGTTGGAGTTGTTCCACTTGGTGTGGCGAACGGTTTCGAGGATGTGCCGCCTCTCCACTTCGACCAGTAACTCGGGTTGGTACGCGGGCACGCCAACGGCGGTGACTGAGGGTGCGCTCGCGCCTCACTCCGCGAGCCAGACATCGTGCGCGTCGATCACCGCGCCCGAGCGGAGCGCGACGACGCGCTCGATGACGTCGCGGAGCTCGCGCACGTTGCCGCGCCGCCGGTGCGCATTCAGTCTCTCCGGTGTCGGAGGGGTGAACCCCTTCAGCTTGCGTCCCGTCTCGCGAACGAACCTCTTCAAGAAGTGTTCGGGCAGCACCGGCACGTCGTCGGGGCAGTCGCTCAGCGGCAGCGCGTGAGTTGCGCCACCGGCAGCCGGTAGAACCGGTCGCGCCGGAACGGGCCCGCGCGAACCGCTTCCTTCAACGGGCGGTTGGGTGCGGTCGCCGCCCGAACGTCGACCTTGATCTGATGGCTCCCGCTGACGCGGGCTGGGCGAGGTCCGGGGCTGGGGGCGAAAGGTAGCGCATCCGCGCCGATGCCCTTGCCCGTGGGCTTCGCCTTCGACACTTCCGGCACTTGGCTCGTTTCCTTCACGAAAACGAGCCGCGCGCGGCCACGCGGACTTCGAACAGCGGGCGACAACAAACGCACTGGGAGGTTGGGGCATGAACGCGAGTTGGGGTCAGCGAGCGTCTCCCTCTAACCACAGGGAGGGAGGCCCCGAACACGCAACCGCGAAGTCGACCGTGGCGTAGTATCTGTCACTTCGCCCGGCGCGGTCACCGCGCGAACCGCACCATCAGGACCACGAGCGCTACGAACGCCAGTAGCGCGAATACGACCGCGGCCGGGCTGACCGCCTCGTGGCCCAGGCGGACGTTCGCGCCCGCCGGCGGCGCGGACACACCCGGCGACTCGGGCTCCCAGCCCCCCGCCTCCCGCCACGTGTCGTCGCCCAGCGTCAGCGGTTCGAGAGTCGCCCGGCTCGTCCAGAGCGCCACACTACCGAAGAGAAGGACCGAAAACCCCAGAATGTGAACGATCACCGGCACCGCGATGTCGCCCTCTGGCAGGGCGAGCGCCAGCAAGATCGCCAGCCCGTTGTTCGTCGCGTGCAATAGAACCGGCGGCCAAATAGAGCGCGTCGCGAAGTACACAAAGTGCAGGTACAGACCCATCAGCGTAATCACCAGCATCTGCGAGGGGTCAAGGTGCATCGCGGCGAACAGAAGCGACGTGCAGACCGCACCGAGCGCGACACCGTACCGCGAACACAGCCCGCGGCCGAGGAACCCACGGCACCACAACTCTTCCACCAGCCCCGGCCCGAGCGCGACGGCCAGCGCGGTCAGCGGCCACGGGAACCGGCCGAACACGCCGTTGAGTGCCCGCAGCGCCGACGGCGGCGTCATCCCGGTCGCCCACAAGAACAGTGTCTGGATCAGGTCCGACATGATCATGAAGCCGGGCACGAGCAGCAGCACCAGAAATAGGTGCAGCCCGTGCGGGCGCCGGAGCCCGATCTCGCGCTTCCAGTCCGGCCCGATGCGCCGCGGGAGTACACGGCAGGTCAGCAGCAGCGAGGCGAACTGCGCCGCGAGCATCCCCCACGCCAGCGCCTGCCCGAACTCGAGCGGCATCGCGGGCCGCACGTCCCCGGCACCGGGGCGGGTCGATTTCGCAACCGCTTCAAGTTGTTCGGTCGCGAACTTGCCCGGCTCCGGCGCGGCGAACGCGTAGCCCGCAAACGCAACTGCGACCGCCGGCACGGCCCCGCACATCTGCACCGCGACGAACGCCGCGCACCACAGCACGGCTTCGAGGAACCCGGGCCGCGGGCGCGCGGGCCCTGTCGGTTGCTCCGGCGGGCGCGTGACCAGCGGCGGTTGGTTGGGTTCGGCCATCAGCTCGTCTCAGTACCGGACCAGCCCTGTGTACTCCAGCAGTTGCAGAATCCACGGGTTACGCCACGGGTTCCATGCGGGGTAGAAAGCGCTCAGCACGCTGAAGCCGAGCAGCGCCGCGCACAACAGCTGCCCGACCCGGCCCCGCGCGAGCCGGTCCGCTGCGGGCGGGACCGCCAGCACCCAGAGGGGGATCAGCCAGAACAGCCACCGCGGGCCGCTCGTGTTGCCGCCGTAGTTGTAGCTCTGTGTTCGCGTCAGGTAGAAGCAGAACAGCACGACCGACAGCACCAGGGTCATCAGGGCGAACAGTTCCAGCGTCCATCCGGTCGCGCTCTTATTCGCGCCGAACAACCTCCTTACGTCGGGGGCGCTCTTGATCCCGAGTGCGAGCAGCGTTCCGAGCGCGACAAACCAGACCGGTGTGAGGCTGAACCACCCGTGGTGCCCGAGCGAGAGGTGGAACGCGTAGGTCGCGGTCGACTCGTCGTTGAAGTCGATGCCCTTCGCGGCCGGCGTGCCGCGCTTGGCCCAGTGGCTCCCCTCGAAGTTGTACCACGGGCCTCCGAACTCGCTGTACGCGGGCAGCAGTTTGCCCATCGCCGCGTAGTTCGCCACAAACAGCGCCGCCAGCGGGAGCAGCGCGCACGGTAGGAAATAGAGGAGCGAGTTCCGCGGCCGCGCGACGAGCAGCGGCACGAAGAGAGCGGCCAGAAAGCTGAGCGCCGGCAACTCGAATGTCGCCGCGAACGCTGCGAAGAACCCGCACACGCCGTAGCCAGCGGGGGTCATATCGCGGTTCTCGAGAACCGCGCGAAGCAGCGGGTAGCTGGCGAAAAGCACGCAGTACGCGGCCGGCAGGTGGTTGTTCAGCGTCGAGGAGAAGGTGAGCAGGAACGTGCCGAGCGCCGCGGTGGTGAACGCGAGCAACTTTCCGAAGTCGGTCTTACCGATGCCGTCCAGCAACCGCGCGAGCAGGAACAGGTAAGCCGCGAACGGCAGCACGTTCCACGTCAGCACAACGGCCGGGATGACGAGCCACCGATCACGAACGAGGTCCCAACCCGAAACCCGGTTCAGCACCCAGTACTCGCCCGCGACCAGCGTCGCCATGAGCGGCGGCTTGCTGGAGTAGAACTCCTTCGTCTCGGGGTTCATCACGATGTCGAGGCTGCGGTACGCCGGTTCCGCGACGATGCCCTCGTCCAAGTACTTCTTGGGGTCGCCCACATCGGGGTAGGTGCGCCTGCCGATCACGTACGTCTTGTTGTGGACGAGCGAGCGCACGGTGGCCCAGCGCGACTTGTCGTTGGAGCTGAACGTCGGCATCGGGTCCGGGCGCGTATCCGGCCACCTGCGGTCGGGCTCATAGCCGTACCCGCCACTCGGGGCCTTGTACCGGCTCGGCTCGAAGACGTTCTCGGCGCTGACCGTCTTGGCCGCGGCGACCGCGACGGCGGCCGCGCCGAGCAGCAGGAACACCGAGCGGCGGAGGTCAATCGGTTCGGCCGGCATCGGTTCGCTCCGCGACGCTGTACGGGTCGTTGTCGAGCCACTTACGGGCGACGGTCATTTCGGCCAGCAGCCCGGCCAGCAGGCACTGACCGCCGAGGATGACGCACGCGAAGCTGAACACGCCGCCGAACGCGAACAGCGCGATGATGGTCGCCGGCAGCTCCGCGTGAACGCCGACCAGCAGTGCGAGGCAGCACAGGAGCAGCGCGAACGCGCCGCCGGCGCCGAGCGTCAGCCCCCACGCGCCGAGGAGGTGGTTCGGGCGCCGGCCGAACCCGGTCAGCAGCCGGACGGTGGTCACGTCCAGCGCGCCCTTGATGAACCGCTTCCAGCCGTACTTGGAGTGCCCGAACTTCCGGGCCCGGTGCTGGATCACCAGTTCGCCGACCTTGAACCCGCGGGCGCTGGCCAGCACCGGCACGAACCGGTGCAGCTCGCCGTACATGTACACTTCCCTCAGCGCCTCGGCGCGGTACGCCTTCATCCCGCAGTTGTGGTCGTGCAGGTACACGCCGGTCAGCGCGCTCAGAAACCGGTTGAACACGCGGCTCGGGATCACCTTGTGCCACGGGTCGTGGCGCACCTTCTTCCACCCGCTCACCACCTCGAGCCCGCCCTTCAGCGCTCCCAGAAAGCGCGGGATCTCGTGCGGGTCGTCCTGCAAGTCCGCGTCCATGGTGATGACGGTGACGCCCCGCGCCGCGCCGAACCCGGCGGCCAGCGCCGCGGCCTTCCCGAAGTTGCGCCGGAACTTGACGCCCCGCACGCGCGAGTCCTTGGCCGCGAGCTCGCGCACCACGTTCCACGAGCCGTCCTTACTGCCGTCGTCGATGAACACGATTTCGATGCGCTGCGGGAGCGCCGCGGCCACTTCGCAGACCTCCGCGTGTAGGGCCGCGAGGCTCTCGACCTCGTTGTAAACCGGGATCACCACCGAGATGAGGTCGGGGTCAGGCATGGGGCCTCTCGTGGTGAATCGGGATCGCCTCGTCGTGCTTCGGCGGCGGGGTGGCGGCAGACTTTTTAATGTACAGGGGAACGCCCCCGACGATTTCCGCGGCGGTCCACGTGACCCGCAGAGTCAGCGCGATCAGGATCGCGACCTGGCCCGCTTGCCGCTCCCCCAGGGCGGCGACGAACTGCGGCGTGAGGGCCCACTTCAGCACCGCCTCGCGGGCGCCCAGCCCGCCGGGCGCTACCGCGACAACGAACCCCGCGACGTAGCACAGCGCGACGGCGCCCAGCTCGGTGGCGAACGCGTCCAGGCTCCAGTCCGGTGCGGTCGCGACCAGCCCGCGCACCGCCAGACCCAGGCTCAGGGCCAGCAGGCAGTAGCCGGCCGCCCCGTGGACCAGGCCCTGCGCCAGCAGCCACACCGACGGCGCCGGGAGCGGGCGCGCCTCCGGGCCGCGCTTCTTGCGCGCGATCCGCGCGGCCAACTTGTTCAGCACCGCCAGCCCGAGCGGCAGCGCGACCACCGCGAACAGCGCGGTCTGGTTTACCGAGAGTTCCGGCGGCAGCACGCCCAATTTCGGGAGGAACAGCACGCCCAGCAGCGCCCCCGCGGCCATGCTGGTCAGCGTCTCGTACACCGCCGTCACCGCGACCGGCACCGGGTGCCCGCCGTGCGGCTTCAGCATCGCCATCCGCATGACCGGGACGGCGACCTTCCCCGGAATGTACTTCCCGAACTGACTGATGTAGTACGTCCGCAGCCCGACGTACCACGACACCCGAACGCCCTCGTAGTGGAGCAGGCGGACCCAGAACGCGGACCAGCAGAGGTGCGCCAGCAGGTACAGTGCGCCGGAGGGGAGCAGCAGTTCGAGGCGCACCCGCAGCGGCAGGGTACCGGGTTCGAGGCCCTGTAGCGTGCCGCGGAAGCTCCACCCGACCGCGGCGAGCAGCAGAACGGCCACCACGGTCTCGGCGACAAGAACCCGCCTGCTGCGTTTGCCGCTGGACATGACCGGATTCTACGAGGGTGGTCGGTGCGCGTTTAGCCGCGGCCAAACGCCGGGCGTTGTTGTCGCCCTCCGCTGCGGCTGATAACCTCAACAGTAGAAACGAGGAATACGAAGATGAGTACCGAGAGCGAATCTCCGAAGCCCGAGCAGCCGACGCCCCAGGCCGCGAACGGGCCCGCACCGCCGCCGCAACCGACCGGGCCCGCTTACGGGGCCATGCCGCAGCCCCCGCTCGGCGGTTCGCCGAAGCCGCCAGCACCGACTAACGGGTCCGCACCCCAAGCCCCGCCCGGCGGGCAAAAGCCGCCGTTCAGCAAGGGCCCGCCCCAACAGGGCGGCCCGAACCGCGGCGGGCAGACGCGCGGCCCGAACCGCGGGCCCACCAACCGGGGCGACAAGCCCAACCGCACCGACAAGCCGTACAACCCGGGCGGCGCGCCGCAGCCCCTCTTCTTCGGCAACGAGAAGCCGAACGCGCGCGAGCTCGACAAGCT
>JBJSXS010000509.1:0-3795 GCA_046086545.1 Gemmata sp. | reverse complement strand
GAATGGCGGCGAGCCGCTTGTGCGCGTCGGCAAGTTCCAGCTGCGCCGCCGGGTCAGGGTTGTTGGCGGCCAGCGCTTCGAACAGCGCGACCGCCTCCCTTGCGGCGTCGAGCGCGGCCTTCGAGTCGCCGGCCTTCAGGTGCGCCCCCGCGAGCAGGTCGAGCTACCGTGCCAGGTCCCGGTCGGCAGCCTTCGCGTCGGCCTTTACCAGGCGCGCGAGCCGCACCGCTTCGAGGTGCTGCGCGCGCGCCGGTGCGCTCTCGCCGACCATGTCGTACACCTCGCCCATCTGCCGGTGCGCCGCGACCAGCGTGCGGTCGGCCCCGATGTCGCCCTCGGCCTTCGTCTCGATCAGCTTCTTGAGTCCGTCGGTCGCGTTCAGCAGCAGCGTCTTGCGGATCGACTGCATTTGGGCCCGCGGCTTCAGTTTGCCGTCGATGTCGTGCACCAGCGTGCCGTAAGCGTCCACCGCCAGCGCGTACCGCTGTCGGGCGAGGTCGCGAGCCAGCCTGACGCGCTCTTTCTCGGCCTCGGTCTTCTTCTCCTGTTCAACGGCCCGGTCCCGCTGTTTGGCCGTCTCCTTCTCCTGCTCGGTGACCTTGTCCAGTGCGTCGTCGGTGTTTTTCTTCTGCACTTTCAGTTGGTCCAGTGCCCGGCGCGTGTTCTTGTCGCCCAGGTGAACGGCCCACGCAATGCCGCCGGCGGCGAGGACGCCGGCGGCGAGCAGCGACACGGCGGTCGCCACGCGCGACGGGTGCCGCCGCGCCCACCGCGCGAGCCGCGCCAGGAACGGGTCCGGGTACGCGCGCACCGGCTCGTCGGACAGCCACCGCTCTACTTCGGCGGCCAGCTCCTGCGCGGTCGCATACCGGTTCGCCGGGTCCAGCGCCATCGCCCTCAGCGCGATCGCTTCCAGCGGCTTGGGGCAGTCCGCGTTGACCGCGCTGGGGGGCGCGAACGCGCCCCGGCGCACCTGTTCGAGCGTCTCGGCCGCGCTCGCCCCGCCGAACGGCGCGCGGCCGGTGAGGATCGCGAACAGGGTGGCGCCAAGCGAGTACACGTCGGACCGCGGCCCGACCCGGTCCAGTTGCCCGGCGGCCTGCTCGGGCGGCATGTACGCCGGGGTGCCGACCGTGGTGCCGGCGGCGGTCAGGTGCGACGGCAGGTCGGTCGCCTCCGGGTCGTGGCGGAGCCCGGCGTCCGCGTTGGCCTTCATCGCGCGGTCGTGGTCCGGGCCGTCGGCCAGCGACTTCGCCAGGCCCCAGTCCACCACCAGCACCTCGCCGAAGTTGCCGACCATCACGTTCGCCGGCTTGATGTCGCGGTGGATGATCCCCTTCTCGTGCGCGTACGCGATGGCCTGACACACGGACGCGAACCGCGACAGCAGCTGCCGGAACGCGACCGTGCGCGGCAGCTCGTCCGGCGCTCCCCTTCCGGTCGCGGCTGACGCGGCGCCTGTGGAACCCGGCTCGGCGCTCTGGCCTCCCTCCGCGTTCCCCGCCCCCTGCCCCCGGTCCCCGGTCCCCTGGGCGTGGTAGCGGTCGATCTCCTCCTTGAGGGTTTCGCCGCGGATGAACCGCATGGCGTACACCGGGCGCCCGCGGGCGTCGTTGACCAGCCCGAACACGGGCACCACGCCGGGGTGGTCGAGCCGCGCGGTCAGCTCGGCCTCGGCCAGGAACCGGCGGCGGCTGCCGGGGTCGTCGGCGTACCGCGACTTGATGCGCTTGACCGCGACCTCGCGGTTCAGCTCGGTGTCGCGTGCGGTGAACACCTCGCCCAGCCCGCCGGTGGCGTGCAACCCCTTGAGCGCGAACCGGCCGACCATCGTGCCGGTGGCCGGGCCGAGCCGCCCGCTGCCGCCGACGTTGGTGGGGACGGTGTCGTGCGACACCGTGTTGGCCGCGCTGTTCGTGAGCACCCCGGACCCGGACCCGACGGTGCGGGCCGCGGGGGACTGGATCGTGGCCCCGATATCCACCGCGTCCGGGTCGGCGGCGCCGGGCCCGCTCGGGGCGCTAGCGTTGGGCATCCGGGTCACGTCCGGCATTCGGGTGACGTCGGCGGGACCCGGTTCGACCTTCGGCGAGTCCGGCAGGGGGGCCAGCCGCGCGGCCGATTTCGGCGCCGGGCGCGCGGCCGCAATGAGGGTGGCGCCGTCGCCCACGCGGTGGGCAACGGTCGCCTCGTGCGGGCTCTCGTGAGGGTCCTCGTGCGCGGGTGCGTCCGCCTTGCTCCCGGGGGGCGCGACGGCGCCCGGCAACTGCGTCTGAGCGACCTCGTTGGGGTCGCGGGGCGATGCCATATCGAGTCCTCCGACCGGAGGTGGGGACAACTGTCACTAGGGTACCCCCCTGTATGCCGTTCGGGAACAGGGAGGGGTTAGAAAGCGTTGGGAGCCTGCGGGAGCGACGCGGGCGCGGGACCGTGATCAGAACAGCGTGACGGGAGGTGTTGAGGGCGAGCGTGCCAGCGACGCCGCGCGAGCGCCCCGCGCGCTGCCCTCCGGCCACCTCGATGCCGTCACCGCCCGAGCTTGCTCATGTTCAGCAGGAACTCGGCGTTCGATTTGGTCTTGGCGAGCCGGTTCACGAGGTGCTCCATCGCCTCCACGGGCTTCATCTGGAGCATGCTGCGGCGGAGCAGTGTGATCTGCTCGAGCATTTGAGGGGGCAGCAAGCGCTCTTCCTTGCGGGTGCCCGAGGCGCCGAGGTCGATGGCCGGGTACACCCGGCGCTCGGCCAGCGCGCGGTTGAGCACCAGTTCCATGTTCCCGGTGCCCTTGAACTCCTGGAAGATCACGTCGTCCATGCGGCTGCCGGTCTCGATGAGCGCGGTGCCCAGGATGGTGAGCGTGCCGCCCTCCTCGAACGCGCGGGCGGCGCCGAAGAGGCGCTTGGGCACGTCCAGCGCCTTGCTGTCCACCCCGCCCGACATGGTGCGCCCGCTGCCGGCGGTCTTGTTGTACGCGCGGGCCAGGCGCGTCAGGCTGTCGAGCAGCACCAGCACGTCCTTCCCCTGTTCCGTGAGGCGCTTGGCGCGCTCGACGACCAGTTCCGCGAGCCGGGTGTGGTTCGCGGTGTCGCGGTCGGAGCTGGACGCGATCACCTCCACGGGCGGGGGGGGCGCCGGTTCCGCCGGGCCGTCGGTCGCCGCCGCCCCGGGGGCCGCGCCGGCAGGGCCGCTAACGGCCGGCTTGCGGACGATGTTCCGCTTGATGTCGGTCACCTCTTCGGGCCGCTCGTCCACCAGCAGAATCATCAGGTGGACGGTCGGGTGGTTGGCCAGCACCGCCTGTGCGATGTGCGTGAGCAGGACGGTCTTGCCGCTGCGGGGCGGCGCGACGATGAGCCCCCGCTGCCCCATGCCGATGGGGGTGAACAGGTCCATGACGCGGGTGGTGAGCGGCTCCGGCCCGGTTTCGAGGTGGAGCCACTTCGTCGGGTCCACGGGGGTCAGTTCGTCCCACGCGCGGCGCCTGTACAGCTTCGAGTCGGCCCCTTCGATGCTGGTCACCGTCTGGAGGCGCGGCCCCTGCCCGCGGCGGGGCGGTTCGAGGGTGCCGGCGAGCAGCACGCCTTCGGCGAGGTGCAGCTTGTTGATCAGCTGGCTCGGGACGTAGGCGTCGTTGGGCGTGGGCGCGTAGTGCTTGGCCGGGTTGCGGAGGAACCCGTGGCCGCGTTGGTGCATCTCCAGCACGCCGTGCGTGCTGCTGCGGGGGTCGGACATGCGAACGCTACTCTCGTAACAGGACCCCCGTGCGCCGGCGGAAGGGCGGGCGCGGGGGTAACG
>JBJSXS010000508.1:0-6241 GCA_046086545.1 Gemmata sp. | reverse complement strand
GTTACGCCTGCAACAAATACAATTTCAAAAGCCGGTATTTCGGCATTTGGGGATTTTACTGCGGGTGAAACCAGTAGTATGGGTTGCAATACTACAATTACAATTGGTTCTAACGCGAATAGATCGCGTTCTGCTCTTTGCATGGGCTACATCACGGTGCAGTCGGATCGTGCCGACGGCAGCCGTCGCGAGACCTTCAACGCACTTGTGGCCGCGAGCTTACCGATCGACGCTAAAACCGCCGGGTGGTGTCGCGTGTCGGAGACGAATTGGGGCCAAAACAACTTGGGGTGTAGCTGGTAGAGTATTTAGAGCGCCGAAACGGAGGCACGAATGTCCCGACGGTCACCAACCTCAATACGGTCAACAAAGACCTGCCAGGCTTCTTCGGGGCCGGTATGACCGGCGAGCATGGCGACCCGGCACGGGGTCAGCAACCTGACCATCTTGTAATGACGATCACGTTGGTCCCGCCGGTCGTTTAATTTGTGCAGACGTGCGACCAGTGATCGGGCAGAACGGCTTCTGAGCGTGGAGCCTGGCACATTACCAGCGGTCGAGGCGACCGGTCCGACTCATGAGGTTGGCCGAGCCGGCCGCGAATGTGCGCGACAGCCGCCCCAGTTCGCCCAACTCCGGCATTCCACTGGAGAAGGACCGGATCCGGTAGGAGGCCTGGAATCCCTACCACACTCGCTCAAGGTCTGCCGCCGGCATTGCCGGGTCGGCGTGATCCGCGGCTGGCACCCAGGCAACTTCCAGCCCGGTCTTCCGGTAGTACGCGTTAAGCGTAACCCCGAGTTCCACGCACTGCCCCAACTGGTCGTCGGTCAGGGGTCCGATGAACGACTTCAGCACTAGGGCTCGGGCTGCCGCTAGCCACCGATCCACTTCCGCGCTCGGAACCTGGGCGTGCCGGCCCAAGTGCCGGCCGGGGTGGGGCCCGCGGGCCAGACGCCCATTGAGTACCTATTCGATCCCCGTAGCGTCGGTATCGGTCATGGCAGTCGGCTCCGGCAAGGGTGCGGGACACGTTGCTCGACTGTACCCGTAGCCGCGGCGAAAGCCTTCGCCGGAATGGTTGGTCCTTCCACGATCAGCCCATCACGCTCCGCGTCGCCATCCTGGTCCGAACCACCTCGTCTGCCTCGTTGGTCAGCAGCATGGCTAGCCGCTCGCTTGCCGTGTCGTCCGCCTCCCGTCGCAACGCCAGCGCCTGCCGGTGCCACGGTTCGCCACCGAACCTGCAGCGGAAGACGTCATGCCGGATGGCGCTCGCCCGCCCGGCACGGATCGCCATCGCGTGGGCCCATCCGGTCGGTCCGACGACATCGGGGGTCAAACTCAGCGGCTCGCCGCAGACGCGGCAGTGCAGGGTCGCGTGCTGCCCCGGCTCGGTCGTAAAGAAGTCCCAGCCGAGGTGCAGGGTGCCGGTCGGCGTACTATCGGTGCTCATCGGTTGCTCCAAGGTGTAGTCAGATATGGCCGCTGGCCGGTTGGTCCGTCGTCATTCCGGTCCGCATGATGTCGAGGTCGCGGGGGGCTGGCGACCTGCGCCGGAGGTCCCACGGGCCGAACCCCCCGTCCCAGGTCGCCGGAAGCAGCCCGGGGCCGAGCCGCGAAACCAGCCAGTCCCACGGGTCGCCACTCCCGAGCGGTTGCTCGAACCCCCGCCCGCACCGCTCGCAGGCCCGCCACGCGGCCGCGTGGGTGTTGAAGAACCGGGATCGCCGCCAGTCGAACCGATACATCAGCACCGGCACGTCGCAGTTCGGGCACGCAACCGCGTCCTGCCGCCAAACGGCCTTCAGCACGGCCCACGGGATCGCCTTCTTCGCAACGCCGACCCAGCTGTAGTTGGACGGGCTTGTCGGTGCCGCCAGCGCGTCCTCGGGCTGCTGCTCGTGCCGCCGGTCCCACCGCCCGCGGTACTCGGCGAACGGGAACGCCGGGCCGATGGGCACGCCACGGAGCAACTGGTCACCAGGTGTCAGCGCGATCTGGCCGGTTTTCCGACGCACACGTGTCACCTGTACATCGTGGCGAAGAAGGCTGCGTGCCTTGAGTACCTGGTGCAGGTCAGCCAGATGGGTCCAATAGCAGACCGTGACCCGATCGGGGCGAATCGCGATCAGATTGAGCCCGCACCGCCGCAAAACGACGTTTAGAATTCGGTCCTGGTCGGTGCGGCCGCTGCACAGAAGTAGCCGGTCGCGGGCCGCACCGAGGAGCGGGGTGCGGGCGTTCTCCAGGCACCACGCGACGGGGTCGCTTGCCGGAAACGTGTTGCCGGTCGCCGCGTGGATGAACAGGGATTCGGTTTCGGCCATCGGGGTCTCCATCGTCGCGGCCGTGCGGCCGCCGCTTCAGTCACCACCGTGCCCCGAGGGGTCGGTTGGTCGGCGTCGTCGGGGAAAGCCCCCTCGGCCGGTCGGGATGGCGGGAGTCGAAGCGACCCCCGGGTATCAGAACAGACACAGCGGGCGGCCAAAAGGTTCGCGGAAGCCGTACGGCCGAAAGGCGCATGGGGCTGCGACGTATACAAAAGGGCATCCCGATTACCGGACCGACGGAACCACACCCCACAGGATAACATCATGAAGTATCGAAGCGTCGCAATTACGGCGGTCGCACTGATCGCCCTCGCCGCGGCTGTCGCGGCGGCTCCGAAGGCGGAGGCCAACAAGGGCTTGTTCGCCCCGCTGGAGGTCGGCCTGAAGGTCGGCTTGAAGGAGGGGGCCGGTGGGTACACGGTCAGTGTGGTGTCCGGCGCGCAACTGAGCCAGAAGGTGGTCGAAGTGAGCGCCGACTATGTAGTCCTCGAAGACCCGACCGGCACGACCCAGACTCGCATCCCCGCCACGGCCGTGCGGGCGGTAGTGGTGACGAGGCTGCCAAAGGAGAAGTGACGGGTGACGCGGAAAATCGCTCACAAACCCTCCAGAGTCTCGCGAACCAGACCGCGATTGCCCGTGCCCAGTAATTGCCCGTCTCACAACGCTCGGTAGTACGCTCGTGTCGAACCAAACCACGAGATCACCAAGCTGCAAGCAGGGGGCCGGCCTGCTGGCCGTCACCAGCCGCACGCCACTTCATTCCGGCAAGCCGATGCTGTTCCGGCTACATAGCCGCAACGTCCGCGCAGCGTTTTCCTGGGCCCCGATGGGCGGGTTGATTGAGCCGGGCGAGACGCCAGCGGAGACGACCAGGCGGGAGTTAGCCGAGGAGAGCGGCTACGATGGGGCGGCCGAGCTGGTGGAGGGCTCGCACTGGGAGCACCGGACCGGCGTGTTGTTATTACCACTGTAACCTTCCACAACTTCATCGGCCCGGCAGACGACCAGTACGCACCGCGCGTGCCGAGCTGGGGAGTAGCGGATGCCCGATGGTTTTCGCTAGCCAAAATCGACGCCCTGCCAAAGTCGGGGGCGCTTTCGCCTTTCCGCGTGGAGGGCGGAACCCACCCCGGCCTGCGGGCGTACCTCGCCCAGGCGCACACCCGCACCTTGCTGGCCGAACTGTGCCTGCCCGTCGCTAGCAGTTGATCAGGTGACCGGTGCGGAGCGCGAACCCGCAGGCCGGCGGCCGGGTCCTATCGCCGAACAATCAACCGCACGAGGGAGCATGACCGACCAGAGAAGTATTGACTCCGCCGCCGAGGTGGCCCGCGTGCAGCGGGAGATCGCCCTCTTTCGGGACGAGTTCCTCCCGGCGGTGTTCGATGGTCCGACGACCGACTTCCACTCTTCCGGGATGAGCGACCGCCTGAAGGACCACATCACTGCAACCGCTGGCGGGCTATCGGACTGGCGAGGCGCGGCCTCGCGCCTGTCTGACCTGCTCCCGCTCGCCCCGCTCGCGGCGGGGGACGCACAACTCGACCGCGAGCCGTTCCAGCGGTTCCTGTTCCAGAGGGCGACGCCCGGATATGTGGTCCGCGGGGGCCGCATTCTGTGGCGGGTCGAGCTGTTCGTGTCCCTGGAGATGGGCCTGCACTGCCCGGTCTTCGGGCGCCAGTTGCCGGGCGAGGGGGAGGACCCGTGGGACTGGCTCGCCGCCCGGGCCGACGGCGCGAGGGCGTGGCTCACCGCGCTGCCGGTGAACACCGACACGCTCGCCAACTCGCTGTGCATACTGCTCCCGTTCCTGGCCGACCTCGACCCGCCGTTCGCGCGGCTGTGCCTGGACCGCGAGACGTGGCGGGTCGCGACGGTGGCAGACCGCACCCGCAGCGATGACGAGCGGGCGAAGCGACTGCGGTTCTGCGGCGGCTACCCGTTCGGCCAGATCCTGAACAACGCCCTGCTGCACGTCCTTGGCATGCTGGCGAACAACCACTTCCTGTCGATCCGCAAGGACCTCGAACACCCGCACCTGCGGGGCGGCTACACGCACCTGATGCCCCACTATCTGTTCGCCGTTCTGGTTGAGAAGGTGGCGGCCCTCCGTACGATGGCCGCGACCCCGCTCTGAATGAGACCGACTTGAGCCGAACACCCGCAGGACGCACACGATGACCGAGCCAAGCGCCTCTCCGGTCCGCTACTGGTAGTATCCCGGACCCGAAGCCATCAAGGTGCTGTCGCCGCCTCTGCGCAAACAACTTGTCGCCTTGCTGGCGTGGGACAACCACACTGGCACCGTCACGACCTGTGTTGCCAGGAGAACAGGTAGAAAGGTCATCTACCGGGCGTGGCAGGACGGAGAGATCATCGCGAAGCGGGGAGCTTAGCGGGCAGCGGTCCGCAAACTGATGGTGACGGGCGACGACTACTTGGGCAAGACTTTCATCACGGCGTCCTTCGCGTACCAATACGACCTGACCGACTTCGACGGCTGCGAAGAGCTGGAGGACGAAG
Source organism: Gemmata sp. (assembly GCA_046086545.1). Taxonomy (GTDB): domain Bacteria; phylum Planctomycetota; class Planctomycetia; order Gemmatales; family Gemmataceae; genus Gemmata. Next base: position 1,382 of record JBJSXS010000508.1, on the reverse strand, counting down.
ATTAAGCGAAGTATCGCCGTTCCCGGATGGCCAGAGGGCCAAGGCCCTGTTGGCCTTCTGCGACCGCCCGTGCCGCACGCATGGAAATAACTATTCGCGCTTTATTGCCGACCCTCCTCGGCCGCGACCACGAATGGCGGCGTCGGTGGCAACGTAATTCCATCGCACGGCGCGTCGCGACTGCTGGCGAATCGTTCCGAACCGCGCTCGCGTCGCAAGGTCTCGCGAAGTACAATCACTCTACTCAGTTCGCTCCCGCCGCCCTCCGTCCGTCCGCGGAGCTACCACGATGCCACACCTCCGCCTCGCCGCCGCTTTCCTGGCCGGCATCAGTGCGCTCGGCACAGGACATCCGGCCGTGCGCGATGCCAAGCCAGCTGAGCGCGAGACCGCCCTGGTGTTCGTCAAGAAGCACTGCCTGGAGTGCCACACCGGCGAAAGCGCCGAGAGCGGCGTGAAGCTCGACTCGCTGACCGCGGACTTCGCCAACAAAGCCAATCGCGAGTTGTGGCTATCCGCGCTCGAACAGATCAAAGCTGGCTCGATGCCGCCGAAGGGGAAACCCCGGCCCGACTCGAAGGAGGCAAAAGTCCTCGGCGGGTGGGTGTCGGGTCAGCTTGATGCACTCGAAGCGGAGCGCCGAGCGAAGCAGGGCCGCGCGACCGCGCGACGACTCAACCGAGTCGAGTACGAGAACACCGTTCGCGACCTGCTTGCAATCGATGTGGAGTTAAAAGAGCTGTTCCCCGCCGACGCCACCGCGAACGGGTTCGACACCAGCGGCGACGCGCACCACGTCTCGCAGTTCCTCATGGAGAGCTACCTAGAAGCTGCGGACAGGGCGCTCGCCTTCGCCATCGCCAACAACTCACAACCGCCGGTGGTCAAGAAGCGGTACACCCTCAAGGACGAGCGGTACGTCAACACGACGACCGAAAGCGTGTTCCTGAAGCGGCCCGACGAGCTGGTGATGTTCAGTTCGTCGGCGTGGAACGCGATCACCGTAGGTCAGTTCTACCCGCCCGACCGCGGGCGGTACCGCATACGCATCTCGGCACAGGCGGTGCAGAGCGAGGGCAAGTCGGTGAGCTTCCGCGTGGACGCCGGCCCGATGCTGATGGGCACCAAAAACCACCTGGTCGGTTACTTCGACGCACCCGCGGACCAGCCGAAGGTGTTCGAGTTCGAGGACCACTTCGAGGCCCGGAACCACATCCGCATTTCGCCCTACGGCCTCGCGAGCGCGCAAACGGTCACCAAAGTCGGCGCAGACAAGTACGCCGGCGCCGGCTTGGCGGTTCAGTGGGTCGAGGTCGAGGGCCCGCTGCACCGCACCTGGCCGCCGGAGTCCCACACCCGCATCTTCGGAGACCTGCCGCAAG
>JBJSXS010000507.1:0-3641 GCA_046086545.1 Gemmata sp. | reverse complement strand
ACTTGCCGAAGATGCCGGTCCTGTACCCGGCGGCCTTGAGCGCCTCCGCGAGCGTCACCTGCGCGGGAGGCAAGCCCGACCTGTTGGGAATCGGGAGCACGCGCATCAGGTGCTTCGGCCCGCGCTCGGTGTCGCCGACCGCGAACACGTGGTGCCGCGGCGTGTACTGACCGGAGAGCAAGCACGCCCGACTCGGCGCGCAGTTGCCCGCGGCGGCGTAGGCGCTCGAGAACACCATCCCCTGCTTGGCGAGCGCGTCGAGGTTCGGCGTCTCGTAGAAATCGGTGCCCTGGTAGCCCACGTCCCTCCAGCCGAGGTCGTCCGCGAGGATCAGGACGATGTTCGGCTTTTTGGGCGAGTCGGCGGCCGCGAGAGGCACCGGCAAAAGGAGCGTCGCGAGCGCGAGGAACTGGCGCACAGGTGAATCTCCCGGGCGGGGTGGCAGGCTACTTCTTCTCGGGAAGCGCGGCCCGGGCGATGCGGCCCTTCGGCCCGACCGCCCAGCCCTCGCCACTTGGTGCGAACGCGACGCTGTTGTACCTCTCCGCGTCGAGCGGCTTCCAGGTCAGCCCGCCGTCCGTCGACTGGTCGGAGCCGGACGTGCCCACCGCCACCCAGCGGCCCGTCGTCCACGCCACGCTGGAGCGGAACGGCGGCGGCTTTTCGACCGCCCTCCAGCTCTTGCCGCCGTCGCTCGTCACGGCCACGGTCGCGGCCGTTGCGTCCGGCTTGCGGTAGTCGCCGCCCACGATCACCCCGCGCTTGCCGTCGCGAAAGGCGAGCGAGAACCCGCCCGCCGATTCGATCCCCGCCAGAAGCGGCGTCTCGCTGACGGCCCAGGTCTTGCCACGGTCCGGGGAGCGGAACACGCGGGCTTTCTTGCCCCCGCCGGTGCAGAACCAGACGTCATCGGTCCCGCCAACCACAAGAGAGGTGTTGCTGGCCGCGAACGCGCTCTCGTTCGGCAGCGCCTCGGGCCGGCTCTTGTCCGGCAGCGGTTTCCAGGTCGCCCCGCCGTCGTCGGTGGCGAGCAGGTCGAACCGCCCGCCGACCGGGTCGCCGAGAGCGATGCCGTGCTTCTCGTCCCAGAACGCAATCGCGTCGAGAAAGGCCTTGGGCTCCGCGCTCCTGAACTGGAGCGCCCAGGTCCCGCCCGCATCGGTGGTCTTGTAGATCCGGGAGTCCGGGCCCGGGCCGGCGCTCATCAGGTAGGCCGTGCGGTGGCCGTACGCCTTCACCGCCCGGAAGTCGAGTTTGTCCGCGCCCGGCACCGTGCCGGCCGACCACGTTTTGCCGCCGTCCGTCGTGCGCCCGAAGGTGCCGTTCGTGCCGCTGACCCACGCCACCTTCGCATCCACGACGCTCAGCCCCCGAAAGTCCGCGTCCGTGTCGATGGCCTGGCGCTCCCATTGAGCGGACGCACCGGTTGCGCCGGAGCCGAGAAGGATCGCGGCGGCGAACAAGCGGCTCATGTCAGTTCCCTTCTCCTGTCGATCGAACTTGTGCGTGCCCGGACGGCGTGGGGAGAGAAACGACAACACCCCCGGAGGGCCGGGGGTGTTGCGAGTGCCGAGGAGAGGACTTGAACCTCCACGCCCTTGCGAGCGCTAGAACCTGAATCTAGTGCGTCTGCCAATTCCGCCACCTCGGCGTCACCCGCGGGGCGGGTGCTAACATCATAAAACCGGCAGGCGGAAGGTCAAGTGGTTCGCACGATCTTCCGCCCGCGGAGCCGTCAGGGGCGCCCGCCATCGCTCTTCGGGGACCCGCCGCCGGCCGGCGCCTTCGGCGGTTCCGAGACCGGGAGCGGGATGTCGTGCCCGGCGGCGGGCACGGTGCTGATGTACCCGTACCACTCGTCGGCGAACTGCTTCAGCGCCGCCGGGTCGGCCACGCCCTCGGTCTTGCCGGACAGCCCGAACACGCGGACAAACACCGCGGACGCGGTGCGCCCGTCGATGGGCAGGTCGCGCGGGAACTTGTTCAGTTCCGCGAGGTACTGCCGCAACAGGTCCGGCTTGCTGTTTGCGAGGTAGAAGTAGAGCGCCCACGCGGTGGCGTTCGCCTTCAGCGCCAGCCGCTGCTGCTTCCTGCGGAGGGCGGCCACCGGGTCTTCCGCGTCGCCCGCGGGCACGACGCCAGGCCCACCCGGACCCGGCATCGGCTGCATCGGCTGCATCGGCTGCATCGGGTTGCCACCGGCGACCGGCTTCTTCACCTTCTTGGCTGGTGCCGGGTCCGGGTCGTCGCCGTTCTTGATCCCGTTGAAGTAGACGTCGCCGAGTACGTTCTCAAGAAGGCGGGCCGCGTCGAGCTGATACGCCTCGGGCTTCTGCGGGTTCAGCGACGGCAGCTCCTTTTTCGCCACGAAGTCCCGGAAGTGGCGCTGGAGCACGTAGTTGGGGGTGCCGAACCCGGTGGCGAGCGCGACGTGCATGATGTGCTTGTCGTCGTCGGTCGTGACGTAGGCCGGGCCGCGGGGCCGGGTGAAGAAGTTCACCGCGCCGCTGGACAGCCAGGTCGGCAGGGTGACGTGCCGGGGCAGCACGCCGGTCGTGTACATCAGTTGGCGGGTGCCGTCCCGGCTCACCGCGGCGATGTCGGCCTCCTCGGTCGCGAACTTTTCGACCGCCGCGAGGGTCATGGCCCGGGCCACGTCATCGGGCAGCGGCCCCTTCTCACCCATCGGATCAAGTTTGGGCAGCTGCCCGAGCAGCAATTGGTTACGGTTCAGGCCCTTAACGAACACTTGCTGCGTCTGCCGCAAGAACGTCTGGCCCACATCGTCCAGGCGCTCCGGCGAGAGCGCCAGCAGGTTGTGGTCGGGCGCGTAGAACGCGTCGGCCATCGGCAGCCCGTCGAGGGTCTGGTTGAGCGCGTTCATGGCCTTGCCCTGAGGGGCCAGCACGACGGTGAGCGGGTGGTCCGGCACCTGCGGTACGCTCCCGGTGGCGGTGGCGTGCCACAGGTAGAATGCGACGAAGTTGTCGTTCAGTTGTGCGGCCCGGCGGTCCACCTCCTCGACCGGGTTGTCGGCGTACACGATCGAGTAGTGACCGAGGGTACGCACCGACTGGTAGCCGAGCGAGCCGAGCCGCTCCTTCCAGAGTTCCGCGTCGCCCGGTTTGGGCGCGGTTCCGGCCACCGCCTTGCGGACCGGAGCCCAGGCGGTGACGAACGGCTTGACGTCGCGCTCCGGCAGGGTGAGCTTCTTCTCGTCGCCCACGGCCACCAGTTCGTCGGCGAAGGCGACCGCGTCCTTTACGAACCCGTTGCGCAGGGCCATCAGCATGGCGTCGTACAGCAGCCGCGGCTCCTTTTTCCCGTTCAGCCACGCCTGGTGCGCGTCCCGCACCTCGGTGCGGCGGGTCTTTTTCGCCCCGGGCGTGCCCAGCAACTGGTCGAAGAGCTGAATGGTAGCGCCGTCTACGAACAGACTGGCGGCGGCCTTCTCCCCGGCGGCCGGCACCGGGAACCGGTAGTACTCGGGGTTGGACTGCGCTTCGAAGTTCTTGTTCGGGTCGAGCTTCTTCCGGGCGAAGTCGATTTCCAGCGGTACAACCACGGCGACGGAGCGCCGCGGGTCGGCGTCGACCGGTCCGGTCGGCGCCGGGCCCGTGCCGGGCATTGGAACGGGTCCC
>JBJSXS010000506.1:0-4144 GCA_046086545.1 Gemmata sp. | reverse complement strand
GACGCCGGGTTGGTGGCCCGCATGTCGTCCTCGGGATCAACCAACCCGCGCCCGAAGAAGTGCTTCCAGTACCGGTTGGCGAGCGTGCGGGCGAAGTACGGGTTGTCCGGCGCCGCGACCCACGCCGCGAGCCTCTCGCGCGGGTCGGTGTCGGCGTCGAGCGCGAACGGCTTGCCGTCCAGCCCGGCCGGCGGCAGCTTGGCGCCGGTCCGCGGGTGCGGCATCGCGGCCGCGCCGGCCTTGAGCGCCACCGCGAGCGGCTTGCCGGGCGTGTCCGGGACGTTCTTCTTGGGGTCGCCCTTCTTGAGCGGCGTGGCGAGTTGCACGTCGGTGCGGGCGAACGCCGCGGCCAGGCTCCAGTAGTCGGCCTGGGTCCACCGGTCGCTCGGGTGGTGGTGGCACTTCGCGCACGCGACCCGCTGGCCGAGGAACAGTTGGGCCACGTCCTCCGCGAGGTTGGCCGGCTCCTTCAGCTCGCGGTACCAGACCGCCCGCGGGTTCTCGTCCACCGGCCCGGCCGCGGTCAGCAGCTCGCGAACGAACACGTCGAACGGCCTGTTCTCCTTGAACGCGTCCCGGATCCAGGCGTGGAACGCCACGTTCGGCTTCCCGTCCTCGTTCGGGGCGTTGCGGCGGTTGCGGAGCAGGGCCGACCACTTGTTCGCGGCGAAGTCGGCGTAGTCCGGGGAGGCGAGCAGCCGGTCGATCAGCTTCTCGACCTTGTCGGCGCTCTTGTCGGCGACGAACGCGTCGGCCTCCTCCCTGGTGGGCAGCCGGCCGCAGACGTCGATGGTCGCGCGGCGCACGAAGGTGGCGTCGTCGCACAGGTCCGACGGCGGCAGACCGAGCTCCTTGAGCTGTTTGAACACGAGCTCGTCGGCCACGGTTTTCGCGGGCGGCAGGTTCGTCACGGCCGTGCCGTACGGGACCGTGACGCGGGCCACCGCGACCGCGTCCCGGTAGCGCGCGGTGACGGTGCCGGACCCGCCGCGCGGCTTCGCGGTCACCTGCCCGGCCGCGTCAACGGTCAGCACCTCGGCCGGCCCGGCCTCCAGCACGGTCAGTTTCGTCACGTCGCGGGTGGTGCCGTCGCGGAAGTGGGCGACCACGGCCGCCTGCGCGTTCCCGCCGCGTGCGAGAGTCGCGCTGCCGGTCCGGACCTCGATGCGGTCGAGCGCCGGCTCGCGGGCGGACGACGCCCGCGCGCCCTCGGCCACCCACCGGAGGAGGAGGGCGTAGGCGTCCGACTTCGGGTCGAGCCGCTTGCCGCCCGCGTGCGGCACCGCGCCGGTCCCCTTCAGCAGCAGGAGGCTCTGCGCCGGGGCGGCGGCGAACACGCGGCGGCCCCGCGCCTCCTTGACGATGTACTCGAAGTCGTCGCCCGGCTCGAACCCGAACAGCGACAGCTTGAACCCGTTCTGCCCCTCGGCCTTGCCGTGGCACCCGCCGGTGTTGCACCCGGCCCGCGTCAGCACGGGGACCACCTCGGCGTTGAAACTGACCGGCTCGGCGGCAGGTGCCGGCCCGCCGGCGACGAACAGCACGACGAGAGCAACGGCACGAAGGGCGTTATGGCAGTGCGTCATGGCAAGTCGGCGGGCGGCGGGTTGGGAGGCGGCACGAGCGCAGCGCAGGCGGCCTTATCATAACCCCGGGCACGGGCCACCCAGACACTTTTTCCGAACAAGTTGCCGGAGTGCAGCGAGACCGCTAACGAACCCCGCCCGCCCGGGGGCGCAGACACCGGGCGGGCGGGGTTCGCACAACGACCGGCCGGCCACAAACTGGAAAAGCGCCGCACCCGGTCGCGGCGCACCTGTTCGCGTTCAAGGCCGGCGGGGCGATCGACCCGGAGCCGGCAGCGGGGTCGTAGGCCCCGGCGCCTCCGGCGGGTTCGTCTCCGGGCCGGCGAACGGGGGGTCACAGTTGTGGATGCGAAGGCACTCGGGTTGCTGTACACTACTTTAACAGCGCGCGTGCCCTCCGGGACGAGTGCCCGGTTGCTTCGAGTTCGACCGCAGCTTCAAGTTCGACCGCAAAGGGGCCGAAGTCACCGGGTGCACCAAGGCGCGTGCGCACACCCGGACCCGCCCCCCGACCGCCGCCCGGCCCGTCCGCGACGCAAAGACGGTCGGTGCCCGCCCGCTAGACCCGCCGAAGTGGCGTCCCGCCCGAGACGGCCCCTGCAACGAAAGGCTGACATGGCCCGCCCGCACGACGCCGCCCGGTCCTTCTCGCGCCGCACGCTGCTGCGCGTCGGCCCGTTATCGCTCCTCGGCCTGGCGGCGCGCGGGGCCGCGGCCGGGCCGAAGCCCGCCGGCGGAACGGGCAAGGCGCTGATCCTGCTGTTCATGACCGGCGGCCCGGCCCAGCAGGAGACGTTCGACCCGAAGCCCAACGCCCCGAGCGGCACCGGCGGCGAGTTCAAGCCGATCAGCACCAGCGTCCCGGGGACGCTGGTGTGCGAGCACCTGCCGCTGCTGGCGAAGCAGGCGCACCGGTACGCGATCGTGCGCTCGACGTGGCACGGGTCCGACACCCACGGCGTCGGCGTCCACCTGAACCTGACCGGGCTCAAGCACACCCCGCGGCAGGGGGGCGAGCCGCAGGTGGACCGCCGCGACCCGCCGTGCATCGGGTCGGTGGTCCGGCAGCTCCGCGGCGACCGCAACGGGCTGCCGGGCGCGATCCAGCTCCCGCGGCAGGTGGGCGACCAGAACAACGCGTACTGGGGCGGGCAGCACGCCGGGTTCCTCGGCCCGAAGTGGGACCCGCTGTTCCTGCACGACGAGGCGTGGCTGCCCGGCGACTCGCTCCCGGGGCTCGCCCCGGCCGCGGACGTGACCGCCGACCGCCAGACCGCCCGGGCCGGGCTGCTCGACGCCCTCCAGGCCGGCCGCGGGGCGTCCGACAACGACTTCGCCCGGTTCCAGCGGCAGGCGCTGGACATGCTCCGCAGCTCGGCCGCGTGGAAGGCGTTCCGGCTCGACGACGAGAAGCCGGGCACCATCGACCGCTACGGCGACAACCGGTTCGGCCGCAGTTGCCTCGTCGCCCGGCGGCTGGTCGAGGCCGGGGTCGGGTGCGTCACCGTGCCGTGGACGTTCAAGCAGTCCGAGCAGAACTTCGACACGCACAGCAAGCACTTCCCGAAGATGAAGGACAAACTGCTCCCGGTGATCGACCGGGCGATGGCGGCGCTCCTGGACGACCTGCACGACCGCGGCCTGATCGACGACACGCTGGTGGCATGGACGGGCGAGTTCGGGCGCACGCCGAAGATCAACGGCGGCGGCGGCCGGGACCACTGGGGCCGCGTGTACTCGACGGTGCTCGCCGGGGCGGGCATCAAGGGCGGGGCGGTGGTCGGCAAGAGCACCAACGACGGCGGGCAGCCGGCCGACGACGCGGTCCACACCACGGACTTCTTCGCCACGATGTACCACGCCCTGGGGCACACGTCGGCCGACGCGGTGACGGACCCGGCCGGGCGCCCGCACCACTTCATGCAGGGCCGCCCGGTGACGAAGCTGTTCGGCTGAACCGGTCCGACCGTTTACACCGGGTTCGGTCGGCGCCCGCCGCACCCGGCCACGAGGGGCGGCCCGGCGACGGCGCGCGTGCGCCCCTCCTGGGCCGGGGTGCGCCTCAGTCGTCCCGCAGCTGGCGCTGCCTGCGGTACGCACCGGGGCTCATGCCGAACTCGCGGCGGAACACTTCGTAAAGGCGCTGGATGGTGCCGAACCCGGTGTCGCGGGCGATCGCCGCGAGCGTCCGGTCGCCCTGGGCCAGGTCCCGCTTGGCCCGCTCGATCCGGACCCGGCGGATCTCCGCGGGGATCGGGCGGCCGAGGGCCCTGCGGGAGTGGTTCTGCAGCGTCCGCACCTCCGCGCCGACGGCCCGGGCGACGTCGGCCGGCCCGATGCGGCGGTGGCTGCGCCCCGCGATGTGCGCCAGCGCCGCCGCGACCACCTCGTTCTCGACCGCGAAGAAGTCGGTCGATTCGCGAACGACGAGGCCGCCCGGGGCGAGCCGGACCGCTTCGGCCGGGGGCTCGTGCCCGCCCATCACGGCGCGCGGCTTGCGCCGCAGGGTGGCGTGCGCGAACTCGTCGATGACGGTGGCCCGGCCCCGCTCCCCCGCG
>JBJSXS010000505.1:0-2507 GCA_046086545.1 Gemmata sp. | reverse complement strand
GTTCCGCGAGCTGCTGCTCGCGCGGTCGCGCGAGTTCCTGGACGCGAAGCTGGACCACTCGGACCCGGCCGCGGTGTTCTTCCGCTCGCGCACCGAGATGGGCACCGCGCAGGCGCTGCTGAGCGAGGCGTTCGAGAAGGCGGCCCCGGCGCTGGTGCCGAACGTGGTGCCCCGGCCCTACGAGATGGTGGCCCTGTGCGCCCCGACCGGCTCCGACGGCGACCGGCTCCAGCACCTGGCCCACCAGGTGCTGCCCGATACGGACTTCGTGCCCGCGCCGCTTCCGGACGACATCTGCTTCTACCGCGAGCTCCCGCAGGTGCAGCTGGCGGACCTGCCGCAGTTGGGCGAGTACGCGCGGGAGGCGTACCAGCAGGCGCTGGCGGCCGGCAACAGCCCCCACGCCCGTGCCGACGTGCCGTGGCAGCTCCCGGGCACGTGAGCGGCTGTTCCGGCTCGTCGGGCGTCGGCCCTTTCCGCGTACCGGGCCCACTGCCCGGCGCCCGCGAACGCGCGTCGCGCCTTGTTCGCGGCAGTGGTTCGACACGTCGGCGCGGTCGCGACCGGCCTCCCGGATCGCATCAGCGAGAATCGGCATCGCACAGTCGTCGCACGATCGCACATCCCGCGCGCGAACGCCACCGGGCGGAACGGGCGAACGTGTCTCGCAGGAACGTTGTGCGGAGCGGTCGCGGACAGGTTGGGGCCGGCTGTGGTACCCTCGTCTCCGCCCGACTGGGTTCGCTGCACCAATCGGGCGCTGTCCAGCAAGCGAGCGAGAAGAGGATCAGTTGCCGGTCACTCGCCCTACGCTTCAGAAGTTCCAGCGTTGCCACCGGGTCAGCGCGCGTAGCCGCTCGGTTTCGGTCACGGCGGCTCCCGGCGCGGTGGGCACCGGGTTCTACTTGCCGCCGGTGCCCGTCGCCGCGAGGAAGTCGGCCACCGCGCGGAAGTAGTCCTGCTGCGCCCCGATCTCCACGATCTCGGCGTCGAACGCGGCCTGCTCGCGGAGCGTCACCCGCAGCACGTCGCTGCGGCCCAGCCGCAGCTGCTCGCGCTCGGCGCGGGCCACCGTGCGGGCCAGTTCCACCCGCTTCCGCGACTGCTGGTAGAACTCGTAGGCCCGCTCCAGCGCCGAGAACGTGTCCTGCACGTCGGCCCGCACCACGTCCTCGGTGTTGCGGATCTGCTGGTCGAGCTGCGCGATCTGCGCCAGCGCCTGCATCTCGCGGCCCCGGGCGTCGCGCCGCTGCACCGGCAGTTGCAGCGCCAGCCCGCCGGCGACCGACGAGCGGTCCAGGCCGTTCGGCCCGGACAGCGAGCTCTTACCCGGCCCCGCGTCCTGCGCCGCCGCGACCGTCGCGTTCAGCCCCGGCAGCGACTGGTTCACGGCCAGCCGGTGTTCGACCGCGACCTTCTCGCGCTGGAGCCGCAGGCGCCGCGGTTCGGGGCGCAGCTCGAACGCCGTGCGCAGCGCCTCGTCGAACGTTCGCGGGTCCACCGGCCGCACCTCGGGGAACCGCCGCAGCCGGTCCGCGCCTGCGAGGGTGGGCGCCCCGGTCGCGTCGCGGAGGAACAGCGACAGGTCGATGGTGGCCTGCTGGAACCCGCGCTGCGCCTGAACCAGCACGCCGTTGCGGAGCGCGATGTTCTGCTGGTTGTCCACCCGCTCGATGTTCGCCGCCGGGCCGGCCTCTACGCGCGCCTTCAACTGTTCGTCGCGCTCGGCCGCGAGCTTCACCAGGTTCTCGGTCACGCTCAGCCGCTGGCCGGCGGCGACCCAGTTCCAGTAGGTGCGCGCCGCGGCCCGGCGGAAGTCGAGCCGCTGGCGTTCGATCACCGGCTCGGCGATCGCGACATCAATTCGGGCCTGCTGGACGTTGGCGCGCGGGCGGTCGATGGCCCGGTCGCGGAGCAGCGGGACCGACACCCCGGCGCGGAACTCGCCGCTGTCGGCGGTTTTCTGGCCCAGGTTGTAGGTGGGGAAGTCGCCGAACCCGTTGCGGTACCCGGCGAACAGCCCCAGGCCGCCGACCGGCAGCCCCTGGCTCACGCCCGCGCCGCCGCGGAAGTTGTCGTAGGTGCCCCCCTGCCCGTCGACCCCGCCGATCAGGTTCAGGTCGAACGCGCCCATCGCGGACACCAGCCGCCCGCCGGCGATGGCCCGCTCCTGCTCGACGGCCCGCAGCATCGGGTAGTGCCGCTCGACGGAGTCGAGCACCTCGTCCAGCGCGAGCGGCCCGCCGGCGCTGGGGGCCGTCCCGAGGACGGCCGGCGGCGCGCCGGGCGCGGGCGGCGGGTCGCCGCTGGGCTTCGGCTCCGGCGGCACCGGGCGCGGGGGCGGCACCGGCTGACCGGCGCGGACCTCGTTGTTCGCGGCCGGCTCGGCGTGCGCGGCGGGCGTAACGGGCGGGCGGGCGGGGTCCGGCCGCCGGGCGCTCTGCGAACCGCACCGCGCCGCCGGCGCGTCGGGGAGCGGGCGCCCGCCGGCCGCCTCGAGCGGGTCC
>JBJSXS010000504.1:0-5928 GCA_046086545.1 Gemmata sp. | reverse complement strand
TCCCGTTCACCGAGCCGAGCATCGAGGTGGACATCGACTGGCCGAAGGACGACCCGAACCGGGACCGGCTCACGAAGGGCACGGGCTGGCTCGAAATCCTGGGCGCGGGGATGGTCCACCCGAACGTGCTGCGCGCCGGCGGGTACGACCCCGAGAAGGTGACCGGGTTCGCGTTCGGGATGGGTCCGCAGCGGATGCTGATGCTCCAGCACGCCATCGACGACATCCGGCTGTTCTGGCAGAACGACCTGCGGTTCCTCCGCCAGTTCTGACGAGGGCACGCCGTGAGCGCGGACGCGATGCTCGCCGAGATCATGCGGCGCGCCGACTTCATCTTCGCCGGCTGGAACGTGCTGATGGCGGTCGGCCTCGGGCTGCTCGCCGCCGCCGCGCTGGCCCCCGCCCTGCGCGCCGACCGCCGGGCCGCGGCCCTCGCCGCCGCCGGGTTCGCGTTCTTCGCGCTCACGCACCTGCTCGGGGTGCTGCACGTCGCCAAGCAGTGGGCGTCGCTGGCGGACGCGCTCCGGCTGCGGCTGGCCGCCGAGCCGGCGCTGGCGGAGCGGTTGGAGTTCGCGCTCATGGCCCCGCACGTGGGCTGGATCGTGCCGTTTCACCTCGCGTTCGACGCGCTCGTACTCGCGGGGCTGTGGCGGCTCACGGCCGGCGCGTTGCGGTCGTGAGGCCCGGACCCCCAGCCGGTGGGCGGGCGCGGCCCGTCGAGGAACCCGGTGGCAACGGGCGAAGCGGAAGAGCCGCGCCCGCGGTTGCTCGAGGGGCAACGCAACGCAACGCCGCCCCGGGCGCCTGACGCGCGGCGCGGGCGGCTATTCGGGCGGCTCGCCCGTAGGCCCCGGCAGGGGGTCCATCTTCGCCTTCGACTTGGTCGGCTTCGTGGGCTTCGCCTTCGCGCGCGGGTCGGCCAGAGGCGCGGACCGCGTGGTCGCGCGGAGCTTCTTGCGCGCCCGCGACAGCACCGCGCCGAGGGTGTTCACCGGCACGTCCGTCTCGGTGCTGATCTCCTCGTAGGTGCGGCCCTCGAGGTAGTACAGCCGGACGATTTCTTTCTCCCGGCCCGAGAGGCGCCGGAGCAACTTCTCGACTTCCTCCAGGCTCTCCATGCCCTTCTGGGCCGCGGGCGCGTCGTCCGGCTCCTCCTCGGGCACCCGCGACTCGCCGCGGCTGATCGCCTCGCGCACCTTCTGCCGCCGGGCCAGTTCGTGAATGCAGATGCGCCGCGCGATGACCGTCAGGTAAGTGGCCAGGCTCGACTGCCGGCGGAAGTCGCGGAGCGCCTTGAAGTCGTTGGCGACGATCTGGAGCAGCACCTCGGCCGCGATGTCTTCCACGTCCTCCGGGCTGACGCGGGTGCTGCGCAGGTGCGCGGTGTAGCCGATGGTGTGGTAGATGAGGCTGAGGAACCGGTCCACGAAATCGTTCCACGACCCCGGCTCGCGGCTCAGGCACCGCTTGAGCAGGTCGCGGTCCACCGCGGTGAACGGCGCGTCGTCGGCCACGGCTGAGGTGCCTCGCGGGTGTCGCGTGCCCAACAGTACAAGCCTAACCGGTGTGAACCCCTTACACAACTCGCGGGCGCCGGTCCGGGCGCGGGGGCGGTTCGGTCCGGGGCGGCGCGACCGGCACAACCGCCCGCGTCACAGCGCGAGGAACCGCTGCAGGAACGGGCGCAGCGTCCCCTCCGGGTACAGAACCCACGCGTAATCGCGGCGCTGGAGGACCGCGTTCGCGTGGGCCTCCTCGCGCACGCGGCGGAGTTCGGCCGCTGCTTCCGGTATTCGCCCCGCGGCCCCTGCCCTTAACTGGTCTTTCACGCGCTGGAGGGCGCGGAACCGCTCGCGCCGGGCGTCGTGCTCGCCCCACGGCGGTTCGTGCCGAGCGAGTTCCGCGTGCGCGCGCACCAGCTCGGGGTCGGCTCCCGGGAGCGCGTGCGGGTTCCACCGCAAATCGCGCACCGCGCGCGCGGCGCGCTCCACGTCGGCCGCGGTCGAAGGGAACCCCGGCAGCGGCAGGTGCAGCGTCGCGGACAGCACCTGATACGCCGGCGGTTCGATGCCGAAGTAGTCGCGGATGATGGCGTCGGTGACCTCGTCGTACTTCCCGCCGCCGATCCCGTGGATGAAGAAGTCGCCCAGGCACACCCGCGCGAACAGCGTGAGCGTGAGCGCCCGCGGGCGCAGGTTCGCGGCATCGCTCGCCGCGGTCGCGCGCTGCCGCCTGCCGCCCGCGGTGCGCGCCCAGAACGGCGCCTCGCCTTCGGCGAGGTCCGGCGCCGGGTGGTTCGCGCTGCGAATGCCGTTCGCCGCGCGGAAGCTGCGAACCGCCGAGTTGTACACCGCGCGGAACCGTGGCAGGTCCGCGAGGATCTGCGCGGCGAAAAAGTGGAAGGGCCACATCCGCGACAACTTGCTGACGCTCAAGTCGTTGCCGTGGCACCCCCATTCGCGCTCGAACCGCCGGCGGGCGTGCGCGAACTGTTCTCCGAGCGGGAGGTCGCGACTCGGGTCGATGTGAGGCCACGCGGCCTCGACCAGTGGCGGGTAGCCCCAGTTGGAAGTCAGTTCCCGGGCCCTGGGCAGAAACGCGCCGAAGACGTCGCCGCGGAGAACCCGCCGATCTTCGTACGGAACTTCGCCCGCGAAGGCGTCGAACGGGAGGCGCTCCGTTCGCACCGACGCGGGGTCGCCGTCGCGAAAGACGGGGAGGTGGAGCGCCGAACTTTTGAGCGTGTCGTTGTCGACAACGAGGTTGAGGGGGGCCGCGCCGAGCTTCTTCGCGAGTCCGACAACGGCGAAGTTCTTGACCCACACGCCGGGGTGCGCCAGCTCCGGCTGGTGTCCGGTAACAACGACCGCGCGGGCCGATTCGCCGCCGCCGAAGACTTCCGCTTTCGTCAGAGCGCGAAACGCCCTGAGCGTGTGGCGCCCGACGCGCACGTCGTCGCGGTCGAGCCGCTTGCGGTTCGCTTCGACCAGAGCGGGCACGGCGTCGAAACCTGGCTCGGCCAGCACCGCGCCGCTCGCGGCCGGGGCGCGGTACCGGCGGCTCATGGGCACGATCCCGGGCACGGGCAGCACGACGCCGCGGGCAGCACGTCGCGCTCGGCCGCCGCGATGACCCCGCGGTAGTACGCGAGCCGCTGCTCCGGGTCGTTCATCACCCCGCCGAACGCGCGGGTCGGGTCGAGGTACAGGCGCGGCACGCCCACCTCTTTCACGCGCAACTCCTGCCGGGCGGCCTGCACCCACAGTTGCAGCGGCATGCCCCACCCGCGCTCGGTGACGTGCAACTTCTGCAGCGCCGCGCGGCGGTACGCCTTGAACCCGCAGAACGCGTCCGTCAGGTCGAAGCCGTAGCGCTGGTTCAGTTCGCGGGCGATCGTCGCGTTGATGAACCGGCGGTCGGTCGGCGCGGGCGTGTCCTGGCGGAAGTCGCGGCAGTAGCGCGACCCCGACACGATGTCGCAATCGTGGATCGCTTCGAGCAGCACCGGGATGCGGGCCGGTTCGTGCTGCCCGTCGCAGTCCATCGTGACCAGCACGTCGAAGTCGCGCTCCAGCGCGAACGCGAACGCCGAGATGAGCGCCGCCCCGTACCCGCGGTTCGCCGGGTGATCGACGCGGTGCAGCCCCGCCTCGCGGTCGAGCAGCGCCGCGGTGCCGTCGGTAGAGCCGTCGTTGACGACCAGGATGTCCGCGCAGTACCGGCGCACCTCGGCCAACACGCCCTGAACGTGCCGGGCCTCGTTGTAGACTGGAATCGCAGTCAGAACGCGCATGGGACGTGCTTTCACTTGCGTTCGGGTCGGGCCGCCACATTCTACCCGCACACCGCACCCCGAATCAAACCGCAAGACCGGGCGAACCGTTCACGGGCGTTGTGCCGACCGGCGCGCGGCGGTTAGTTGAGGGCGGGCTCGCGTCCGCTCGCCAGAGGCCCCGTGGAGCCGGGCCGGAGCCGGGCCTACAAAGACGTCATGCCTACCACCGCACGCAAGCTGCTGGAGTTGATTCGGTTCAGCCACACGGTGTTCGCGCTGCCGTTCGCGGCGCTCGCGGCGGCGCTCGCGTGGAAGTCCGAACCGCTGCGCTGGCAGGACGCGCTCGGCGTCCTCCTGTGCATGGTGTTCGCCCGCAGCGCGGCGATGGCGTTCAACCGCCTCGTGGACCGGCACATCGACGCGGCCAACCCGCGCACCGCCGGGCGCCACCTCCCGGCCGGGACCCTCGGCGTCGGCACCGTGTGGGTGTTCACGGTCGCGTGCTGTGTGGGGTTCGTGGCTTCCACGCTGCTCTTTTACGCGCGCGAGCCGTCGAACCCGTGGCCGCTGTACCTGTCGGTGCCGGTGCTGCTGTTCGTACTCGGCTACTCGCTCGCCAAGCGGTTCACCAGCCTCGCGCACTTCTGGTTAGGCGCCGCACTGATGCTTGCCCCCGTGGCCGCGTGGGGCGCGATCCGCGGGTTCGAGGAGCCCGTCGTGCCGCTGCTGCTCGGGGGCGCGGTCGCGTTCTGGGTCGCGGGGTTCGACATCCTGTACGCGTGCCAGGACGCGCGGTTCGACAGGGACGCCGGGCTGCACAGCGTGCCGGCGCGGTTCGGCATCGTGCAGAGCCTCCGCATCGCCGCCGCGTGCCACGCGGTCATGTTCGCCTTGTTGGTGGGCCTGTACTTCGCGTCCCCGCACCTCGGCCGGGTGTTCCTCGCGGGTCTGGGCGCGGTCGGCGCGCTGCTCGTGTACGAGCACCGGCTCGTGCGCCCGGACGACCTCACGCGCGTCAACCGCGCGTTCTTCCACGTCAACGGCGTAATCAGTCTGGGGTTGCTCGCGGTGGTGCTGGTGCAACTGGCGCTCAAGTAGTGCTTCGTGCTACGTGCCTTCGCCCCGCATATGTGCGGCCGCGCGGCCCGAACACCAAGAACTACTGGCGGAGCAGCAGAACGACGATGCCCGCGAGGGCGAGGACGAGTGAGACCGAGAGGGTGACGAGGAGCGCGATCGGACGACGCGACAGGGCCGGGGACGGGCGGCGCGACGGGGCCGGGGTGTCGTCGTGGGCGGGCGCGGGCGGCTCGTCGTACCGCGGGGGCGCCGGGCGGGCGCCGGGCGTCGGGGCCAAGAGCCTGGCGGAGTCGGGGCGGCCCGTTTCCAGGGGCGCCGACGAGCCGCCCGTGCCGGAGCGCATGGCCGCGATCACGATGGGCGACTGCGAGCCGCCGGGCGGCCGAGCCGGCGCGGGCGCGGGCCGCGCGAGGGCCACACGCGCGGGCGGCTCGGGCAGCCACCGCAGGTCCGGCGGGGGCACGTCGCCCGGGTCGAAGGGGGCCAGCGCGTCAAACACCTCGCCCACCGTCGGAAACCGGTCTGCGGGCCGCTTCTTGAGCATCCGGTGCACCATCGCGGCCAGTTCCGGCGGCACCCCCGGGCGCAGCCGGGCGAGCGGCGGCGGCTCCTTGATCTGCTGCCACACCAGCTTCTGCGCGGTCCGCCCCTCGGGAAACAGGGGGCGCCCGGCCAACAAGAAGTACAGCGTCGCGCCCAGCGAGTATACGTCCGCCCGCGCGTCCACCGTGGAGCTGTCCACCGCCTGCTCGGGCGCCACGTAGTCGGCCGTGCCCAGGACGTTCTTCTTGTCGAACTGCCGGGTCAGCATCGCGCCGGCGTCGGCCTCCGACCGCACCAGCCCGAGGTCCAGAATCTTCACCAGCCCGGACCGGTCGAGGAGCAGGTTCGCGGGCTTGATGTCGCGGTGCACGAACCCGAGGTCGTGCGCGTGCCGGAGGCCGAACGCCACCTGCCGCGCGTAATGGCACGCGGTGCCCACCTCCAGCGGCCCGCGCTGGGCCACCAGCGCGTGCAGGCTCAGCCCGTCCACGTACTCCATCGCGAAGTACAGCACCTTCCCCTCCTGGGAC
>JBJSXS010000503.1:0-5533 GCA_046086545.1 Gemmata sp. | reverse complement strand
AAGACGCACCAGCAGAAGCTCAAGGAGATCCGCGTGCGCCCCAAGACCGGGGACCACGACATCCAAACCAAGATCAACCAGGCCAAGCAGTTCCTCGAGCACAACGACAAGGTGCAGGTGAACGTCCTGTTCCGCGGCCGCGAGATGCAGCACATCGAGGAGGGCCAGCGGGTCATGAACCAGGTGCTCGAAGCCCTGGTCAACGACTGCAAGCTCGAGATGCCGGCCAAGATGGAAGGCAAGCGGATGGTCGCGCTGCTCGCGCCGAAGGCCAGCGGGTCGGAAAAGGGCGGCCAGAACGCGGCCAAGCCCAAGCCGAAGCCCCCCGCGGCACCCGCGCCCGGCGGCGCCCCGCAGGGCCAGGCACAGGCGCCGAAGCCCGCGCCGGCCGCCGCGCCGAGCGCGCCGCCGGCCGCCCCGCCCAAGTAACGCGGCCGGCCCGTTCAACCGGCACCCGCTACCACTCGCCGTCGAGCCCCGGGAGCGACGGCTGCGCCGTCACGCGCTGCGCCACGGGCGGGCGCTTGACGCGCGCCGCGGCCCGGTTCGCCGCGTTCGGCCGGCGGCGCAGTTCGATGGTCTTCGCGGCCACGTCCTGCTTCGCCGTGATGACCTCCGTCGCCGGGTTCAGCGCGACCAGCGCATCGCGGCCCGCGACCGCCGCCAGTTCCGGTTTGTTGCACTCCCGGCTCACGTGCAGTTGAACAAGGTGGCAGGGGAACCCCTCGCCCGAGCGCCCGGCGACGGTCGCGGTCAGTTCCGCCGCCTGGCGGTTCGACAGGTGCCCCATGTCGCCGAGGACGCGGTCGATCAGGAACTTGGGGCGCGGGCTTTCCCGCTGCATCAGCTCGTCGTGGTTGTACTCCAGGGCCAGCACGTCCACCCCCGCGAACGCGGACACCAGTTCCGGCGACCCGCAGCCCAGGTCGGACGCGTACCCGAGCGACCACGCCGGGCCGGCCGCGGGCGCCTCGCCCACCGGCGCGTCGAGGCCGTCGATGCGGAACGCGTAGGTCGGTACCGAGTCGTGCGACACGCGAACCGGCAGACAGCTCAGGCCCTTCGTCAGCCCGATGGGCCGGCCGTCGCAGTACTCGCGCGTGAGGCCCGCGGCGCTGAACGGGGCGAACGACGGGGCCCGCTCCATGTGCGCGTAGTGCCGCGAGTGGGCGTACATCGGGATCTTCCGCGCGCGCAGTTCGGCGAGGGTCGCGTCTTTCCAGTGGTCGGTGTGCGTGTGGGTGAGGACGACCGCCGAGACGTTCTCCCACCTCGCGCCGATGGACTGGAGCCGGGCGGTGAGGAACCGCGGCTGGAGGCCGCAGTCGATGAGCAGGCCGAACCCGTCGAGTTGGAGCAGGCTGGCGTTCCCGCCGCTGCCGCTGGCCAGCACTGTGAACCGGGCCGTCATCGGGCGGTGTTCCCCACGAACATCGAAAGCCCCACACCTTGAGGGGCACCAGCCGGGCGCGTGCGGGTAAGTTGTACCCGCGGGCGGGCCCCGTTGGAAGGGTGGTAGCGGCCCGCCGGCCGGCGGGAGCGGCCGAGCGCGAACCGACCCGAGAGCCGAAACGGCCGGGACCGGGCCGCTCGCGGCGCCCGTCTCGGATTTGGAATTTGGCCCCCTTTCGGATTTCCCGGGTCCGCGGGCAGTTGGTATTGTGGAAGGGACGCCCATCCCGCCCGACGAGAGCCTCTTCCATGGCCGAACAGAAGCTCATTTTGATAGTGGACGACGACCGCGAACTGGTGGACGCCGTGCGCACGATGCTCGAGCGCCAGGGGTACAAGGTGATCCAGGCGCACGACGGGCACCAGGGCAAGCAGGCGATCTACAACCAGCGCCCGGACCTCGTGATCCTCGACATGATGATGCCGCGGATGGGCGGGTACCCGCTGCTGGAGCACTTCAAGGACAAGGGCGACGCCCCGCCCATCATCATGGTGACGGCCAACGAGGGGAGCCGGCACAAGGTGTACGCCGAGTACCTCGGGGTGATCGACTACATTCGCAAGCCGTTCGCCATGGAGCGGCTGCTCGAAACCGTCAACAAGGCGCTCAGCGCCAAGCCCGCGGCGAAGGACGACGAGGCGAAGTGACGGCCCTCACGGCCGCTCGCCCGTGCCGAGCCGCGCGTTCAGGTCGCCGACCAGCGCGGGCACGTCGGCGGCGGTCGCCGCCACCGCGTGCGCGCCGGCCGCGCGGTACCGCGCCGCCACGCCCGCGCGCCGCGCCTCCCGCTCGGCGGCGGGCAGCGCGCACAGCTCTTCGGCGCTCAAGCCCATCTCGTTGCTCGAGTCCACCACGCCGGCGCTCCAGCACCCGGCGTTGCGACCGTCCTCGATGTCGATGACGGTGTCCCCGACCTTCAGCACCGCGGCCGGCGGGTACACGCCCAGCCGTTCCATGCACCGGAAGATCATCCACGGGGCCGGGCGGCCCGCGGGCACGTCGTCCGCGCAGATGGCGAAATCGGGCTCGTACCCCTGGCGCGTGGCGGCGGCGAGGACCGCGTCGGCCGCGGCGCGGAAGTAGCCCGTGGTCGCGGCGACCTTGATGCCCTGCGCGCGCAGCTGCGCCGCGACTTCGGGCACCCCGGGGATCAGTGCGCTGTACTTCGCCGCGGCCGCCACCTGAAGCGGCGTCACGCGGCGGTACAGGTCTTCCACGTCGCCCTCGGACCAGTCCCGGCCGGCCGCGGCGCGCCACCTCGCGCCGAGGTCAGTCGCGCGCAGCATCGCGCGGATGTGGTCCTTCTTGTGCAGGCCCATCGGGCCGCGCGCCTCGGCGAGCGTCACGCTCACGCCGGCCGCCGCGAACGCCGCGACGAACGCGCCCGCGGGCGCGCGGCACCCGAAGTCGATGGTTGTGCCCGCCCAGTCGAACACCACCAGCTTGATTTCAGCCACGGAGCGAGGCCTCCAGGTACGAGCGGAAGTGTGCGTACGGCGGCGTAACCAGCCCCACGACCTTCGCGCGGTCGTCGTACTCGCGCACCTTCGCGGCCGCCGCGAAGTGCGGTTCGGCCTCGAACGCCGCGACCTCCTCGGCACCCATCGGGCCGCCCTGAAGCTTCAGGCTCTTGACGGACGCGGGCGAGAGGACGCCGGGGTACGCGGGGTGCTTGCCGCTCGCGAGGTACCGCTTGGCGGGGACGTGCAGCCGGACCGGTTCCGTCACGGCCGGGCCGAACGCGCGCGCCAGGAACCGCGCACCCAAACTTTCGTGCTGGTCGTTGATGTCCTGGTCGAGGTAGCTCTCGCCGTGCGCGTGCAGCATGTGGCCGATGTCGTGCAGCAGCGCCGCGGCGACGACCTCGGGCGGCTGGCCGTCGCGCTCGGCGAACAGCGCGGCCTGGAGCGCGTGCTCGAGTTGCGTCACCGCCTCGCCGTGGTATTCGGCGGCGCCGCGCTCGGCGAACAGGCGGTCGACGCGCGCGAGAACTTCGGAGGGCGTCACGGGCTGGGCTCCGCGGGTGTGGCTCTGGTCTTGATACGAACTCGGGTCAACACCCTTGCTCACGCCCGCCGGTTCCCGATAGTATCGGGGAGAAACCTCTCTTCCGCCGCCGGACCCGGTGCCCTCATGGCCGTCGAACTGCGCTGCCCCGATTGCCGGGCGAAACTCAAGCTGCCCGAAGCACCCGAGGAGGGCACCGAGGTCGAGTGCCCCAAGTGCGGCGCCGCGTTCCCCGCACCGGAACCGGAGGCGGCCGACGCGGACGCGCCAAAAAGGAAGAAACCCGCACCCGACGACGACGAGGACGAGAGGCCCCGCAAGGACGAGGGCGAGAAGAAGGCCAAGAAGGCCAAGAAGAAGGAGAAGGACAAGGGCAAGGACGCGGCCGGCACCCCGAAGCGCCGCAAGGCCAAAAAGAAAGAGACCAGCAACGTCGCGCTGTTCGCGGTCATCGGGTTCGGGGTGCTGATGCTGGCCGGGGTTGCCGGCACCCTCATCTGGTTCTTCGCGCGGACGCCCAAGTCGGTCGAGATGATGACCTACCTCCCGGAGGACTGCGACACCGCCTCGGGCCTGAACCTGGGCCACGCGCAGAAGTACCCGGAGATGTACAAGTCGCTGTCCGGCACGTTCAAGGACGCCGAGTTCAAGGCGGCCGGGGACGCGCTGGCGAAGGCGCTGGTGGCGGCCGACGCGGACGCGGACAAGCTCATCGAGTACGTCGTGTTCGGCATGTCGAAGGGCCCCGTCACCGTGATCCGCACCAAGTCCGACTTCGACCCCGGCGCGCTGTCCAAGCTGCCCGGGGCCGAGGCCAAGACGCTGGGCGGCAAGACGTACTACGTGGCCAGCCCGTTCAAGGGGGCGGCCAAGGTGCGGGTGTTCGCGCCCACCAGCCGGCTGGTGGTGTACAGCACCGCGAGCACCGCCGAACTGTCGGACGCCGCGTTCCAGAAGATGCTCGACGGGCACGCCGCCAGCAAGGACAAGACCATCGGGGTGCGGGCCGAGGGCCTGGCCAAGCGGGTCACCAAGGGCACCTTCTGGGTGCTCACGATGTACGACGCGAACAACAAACCGCCGGTTGCGCCGGCCGCGCCCGCCGCCGGCAGCCCGGCCAGCGACGACCCCGCGGTCCAGTTCGCGCAGATGCTGGGCAAAACCCTGACCGGGGCCAAGGGGCAGGGGTTCAAGGCCAGCGTCGGCAGCCGCGAGGTCCGGTTCGAGTGGGTCGTGTGGAGCGCGGACAGCGACAAGGCGTCGAGCACCTCGAAGGGCTTCAAGGAGAGCGACCTGGGGAAGGGCGACGACGGCACCCCGCCGCGGTGGTGGAAGGAGCGGACCGACGCGCTGGGCAACAAGAAGATCGCGGCCCAGCTGCTCACCAACATCGGGTTCGGCTCGTCGGGCGAGTTGTTCTACGCCAAGTCCGCGGTCGAGAGCGCGGACATGAAGGACGCGGTGTCGACCATGGCGAACCAGGCCACCGGCGGCAACCCGAACAACCCGCAGGGCAAGGGGCCGCGGCGCCGGCGGTTCCTGCCCGTGCGGGCCGGGGCGCGCCGGTGAGCAGCGCCGACCCGGTGTGGCCGCCCCGCGGCCCGAGCGGCCCGCTCGCGGTCCTCGTCAGCGGCGGGCTGGACAGCGCGGTGCTGCTGGCCGAGGCGGCCCGCGCGTACCCGGCCGTCCACCCGCTGTACGTCCGCACCGGGCTGCACTGGGAGCCGGTGGAGCGCGCCCACCTGGAGCGGTTCCTGGCCGCGCTCGCGGCCCCTGCCCTGCGGCCCCTTCGCGTTCTGGACGAGCCCATCGGGGACGTGTACGGCGCCCACTGGAGCGTGTTGGGCCAGGGCGTCCCGGGGGCCGACACGCCGGACGAGGCCGTCTTTCTCCCGGGCCGCAACGTGCTGCTGCTGGCCAAGCCGCTCCTGTGGTGCCACCTGAACGGCGTGCCCGAGATCGCGACCGCGCCGCTCGGGGCGAACCCGTTCCCGGACGCCACCCCCGAGTTCTACGACGGGTTCGCGCGGGTGGTCAGCGCCGCCGTCGGCGGTCGCGTGCGCGTGCTGCGCC
>JBJSXS010000502.1:0-2098 GCA_046086545.1 Gemmata sp. | reverse complement strand
GGCAATCCGGTTGAATAGGGCTTCGAGGTCGGCGTCGGTCGTCACGCGATGGCCTCGAAGCCCTATTCAACCGGATTGCCGACGGCCTCTCCTCGGAAGAGGACGAGCGGCGCCTCGCCGAACTGCTGCGGTCCGACCCCGGGGCGCGGCGCGCGTACCGGGAGTTCGTGGCGCTCCACTCGGCCCTGCACTGGGACTACGCCGCCGCCGCGCTGCCGGAACCGCCCCCACCCCCGGCAGTCCCGTCCCCACCCCCGGGTTCCTCTTGGCGGGCCGGTTGGTTCGCGGCGTTCGGTGCCGGGGTGCTGCTGGCCGGCGCCGTGGCTGTGGCCGTGTTCGTGTTGCGACCTGTTCCACCGGCCGCACCGGATCGGGCCTCCTCGCCGCCGAAGCCCGAAGTCCCGAAGGCCGATCTGGTCGCGGCCCTGCTGGTGGACGGCGTGAGTGCCGAGTTCGCCCCGGGGCGCACGCCCGACGGCGTCCGGTTCGGACCCGGCGAGTACGAGCTGGTCAAGGGGGTCGTCCACCTGCGGTTCGCGCAGGGGGCCGACATGGTTCTGGTCGCCCCGGCCCGCATCGAGGTCGCCGACGCGCAGCACACCCGGCTGGTGAGCGGGAAGGTGCGGGTGGTGGCGCCCCCGACGGCGAAGGGGTTCACGGTCGCGACCCGGGCCGCGAACTACGTCGACCTCGGGACCGAGTTCGGGCTGCGGGTCGATCCCGCCAGCGGGGCCAGCGACCTGTACGTCTTCGACGGGCAGGTGGACGTCACCGACCCGCGCTCGGGTGCGGTTCGGTCGGTCGCGGGCGGCAAGTCGTCACGGTCGGTGGACGGTCGGCCGGCGGACGCGCCGCCGCTGAAGGAGGGCGACTTCCCCACGCCCGGCTCGATCGGACTGAAGCGCTGGGAGCAGTACGAACAGCGGATGCGCGAGGACCGGACCCTGCTCGCCTTCTTCCCCTTCCGGCGGCAGGCCGACGAGTCCGTGCTGCTGAACGCCGCCGAGGGCGGCGGGATGGGCGACGGCCGGATCACCGGCGCGCGGTGGACGACCGGGCGGTGGCCCGGGAAGGACTCGCTGCTGTTCGACCGCGACACCGACTTCGCCCGGGTGACGATCCCCGGCGAGCACCAGGAGCTCACCATCGCCGCCTGGGTGAAGGTGGACCGCATCGACTTCGTGCTCAACGCGATCCTGAACTCCGACGGGTACGAGCCGGGCGGCGCCCACCTGCAAGTGAACCGACAGGGGTTCGTCCGCGGCGGGGTGATCTTCGAGGGGTCGTTCAAGGACACGTTCGTGGGCAGGCCGGTCCCCCTCGGGACGTGGGTCCACGTCGCCTCGGTGATCTCCGCCCGGACCCGGTCCCAGCAGATGTACGTGAACGGGGCGCTCGCCCGCGAGCGCACCTGGCAGGCCGACGTGCTGGTGCGGCCCGGGGCGTGCCGGGTCGGCAACTGGCTGGCCGTTCCGAAGGACCAGTTCCCGACCCGCGCCCTCCGTGGTCAGATGGACGAACTTGCCGTCTGGAGTCGGGCCGTGCCGAAGGACGAGATCGGGCGCCTGGTCGAGGCCGGCCGCCCCGGATTATTGTGGAACAAGGAATAGTGCCCCTGCGACAATGTTCGCGTCCGCCCCGCCGCCAAAAGTCCCTCGAGCCGGAGATACGGAATGAGCGTGAACCCCTGTGCCGGGCCGGTGTCCCGGCGGTCGTTCCTCACCGCGGGCACGCTCGGCGTCGCCGGGCTGAGCCTCGGCGACGTCCTGCGCCTGCGGGCTGCCGAGGGCAAGCCGGGAGCCGCCCCGGACACGTCGGTCCTGTTCGTGTGGCTGGCCGGCGGGCCGCCGCACCTGGACATGTACGACATGAAGCCGGACGCGCCCGACGAGTACCGCGGGCCGTTCCAGCCGATCCGGACGAACGTCCGGGGCCTGGACGTGTGCGAGCTGATGCCGCTGCACGCCCGGTGCGCGGACAAGTACACCGTGATCCGCAGCATCGCGCACACGTTCAACGACCACGGCGGCGGGTCCAAGCGGGTGATGACCGGGCGCGTCCCCAACACGCCCACGGAGACCGTGAACGACTCGCCGGC
>JBJSXS010000501.1:0-13835 GCA_046086545.1 Gemmata sp. | reverse complement strand
AGCAGCAGGACGAGGCCCGCATGGATCAGCTGCTGGAGAAGATCGCGCGCAGCGGACAGGGGTCGCTGACCGACGAGGAGCGGCAGTTCCTCAAGCGCGTCAGCGCCCGCAAGCGGAACACTCCGTAAGCTGATCGCTCGGGGCGAGTGTCTCCCTCCCCCCTCCCCCGCCAGGGGAGCGGGGGCGTTCATACGAGCTGCGATTGCGAGCGCGTGCCTATGGCCGATCTGATCACGCCGCGGACCCTGTCCGGGTTCCGCGACTACCTGCCGGCGGTCATGCTCGCGCGCGAGGAGGTGCTGCGCCGCGCCCGCGAGGTGTACCGCTCCTACGGGTTCACGCCCATCGACACGCCCGCGTGCGAGTCGCTTGACGTGCTGCTCGGCAAGGGCGGCGACGAGTCCGACAAGCTCGTGTACCGCGTGCTGAGCGCGCGCGGCGACAAGGCCGAAATGGGCCTGCGGTTCGACCTGACGGTGCCGTTCGCACGGTTCAGCGCCCAGTACATCAACGACCTCGGGACGCCGTTCAAGCGGTACGCGATGGGTCCGGTGTGGCGCGGCGAGCGCCCCGGGCAGGGCCGCTACCGCGAGTTCTGGCAGTGCGACTTCGACACCATCGGCACCACCTCCAACGCCAGCGACGTCGAAACGGCTCTGGTGATCAACGACCTGTTCACCGCCGTCGGGTTCGACCAGTTCGAGATCCGCATCAACAACCGCCTCCTGCTGAACGGGCTGCTCGAACTGAAGGGCGTCGCGGACAAGGCCGTGCCGCTGCTCCGCGCGCTCGACAAGCTGCCGAAGGTCGGGCGCGAGAGGGCGGCCGAGGAGATGGTGAAGGAAGCGGGCGTCACCGCGGAGCAAGCCAGCGGTGCTCGACCTCGCGGAAACCACGGGCCCGAACGAGGACGTGCTCGCGCGGGCGGAGTCGTTCTTCGCCGCCGCGCCCAGCGCCACGGCCGCGGAGGGCATCAGGCGCCTGCGCGAGCTGCTCGCGGTCGCGGCGCGGGCGGGCGTCCCCGCGGGGCGCATCCGCATCGACCTCAGTATCGCCCGCGGCCTCGACTACTACACCGGCACCATCTACGAGACGTTCCTCACGGACCTGCCCGGCATCGGGAGCGTGTGCAGCGGCGGCCGGTACGACAACCTCGCGAGCAAGTACACGAAGCAGGTGCTGCCGGGGGTGGGCGCGTCGCTCGGCGTGGACCGGCTCATCGCCGCGATGGAGGAGCTGAAGCACCCGCTGCTCTCCGGGCAGACCACCCCGGCGCAGGTGCTGGTGGTCAACTTCGACGCGACCCGCCTGGGCGACTACCAGCGCGTCGCGCGCGCCCTGCGCGCTGCGGGCGTGAGCGCCGAAGTGTACCCCGACGCGAAGAAGGTGGGGCAGCAGCTCGCCTACGCCGAGAAGCGCGGGTTCAAGTTCGCGCTGATCGCCGGCCCCGCGGAGTTCGAGCACAGCGTGTGGAAGCTCAAAGACCTGGCGAAGCGCGAAGAGGCCGCCGTTCCCGAGGCGCGACTCGTCGGCGCGGTACAATCGGCCGTGCGGCCCCCGGCGTGAACCCGGGACGGAGTCATGAAGGACGACAACCACTACGAGCCGGCGTTCGACGCGTTCCTGCGCGAGCAGGGGTGCGCGGTCGTGCCCGTGGTCGAGGCGCGGCGCAGCTACCTCGAGGCCCGGGCCGTGAAGTCGCCCGACTTCCTCGCGGTCGCGCCGGGCGGGGCGAAGCTGGTGGTGGACGTGAAGGGCCGCAAGTTCCCCGGCTCCGGGCCGGGCGGCAAGCCGCGCAACGTGTGGCACAGTTGGTGCGAGCGCGAGGACGCCGAGAGCCTCGTCAAGTGGGCGGCCTCGTTCGGCGACCAGTTCACCGGCGTCCTGGCGTTCGTGTACCACCTCGCGCCGGCCGTCCAACTGCCCGCGGGCGTGCCAGACCTGTTCGCGTTCCGCGGGCGCCGGTACCTCATGCGCGGCGTGAACGCCCGCGCCTACACGGCGCGCATGCGGACCCGCAGCCCGCGGTGGGGAACCGTTCACCTCGCAGCCGCCGACTTCCGCCTTGTCGTCAAGCCGATCACCGACTTTCTCGCGCCGGCGCCGACCGTGGTAAAATCTCTTCCATGAGACCTCTTCGCATCGGAATCGTTGCCGAATCGACCCAACTGACGCTCCGCGCGGCCGTCGAGGCCGCGGCGCGAATGGGCGCACGCGGGCTGCAGATCGACGCGACCGGCGACCTGTCGCCCGACGCGCTCGGCGGCACGGGGCGGCGCGAGTTCCGCAACCTGCTCCGCTCGTTCGACCTCGAACTGGCCGCGCTCAACGTGCCCACGCGCCGCGGGCTGGACGTGGCCGCCGACCTGCAGGCGCGGCTCGACCGCGTTCGCAAGGCGATGCAACTCGCGTACGACCTCGGGGCGCGCCGGGCCGTGGTCGCGTGCCCCAAACTGCCCGACGACGCCGCCGCGCCGCGCGCGCTGCTGATGCGCGAATCGCTGCTCGCGCTCGGCGGCTACGGCGACCGCGTCGGCTGCTCGGTCGCGCTGGAGGTCGGGTTCGATCCGGCCGAAAAGGTGAAGGCGTACCTCGCGGGGTTCGACGTGGGCAGCCTGAAGGTGACCTACGACCCGGCGAACTTCCTGCTGCACGGGCACGAGCCGCTCGCGAACCTCACCCCGCTGCACGGGCTGATCGCGCACGTGACCGCCCGCGACGCGCGCTCCGCGGGCCTCAGCCGGGGGCTGCACGAGGTGCCGGTGGGGGCCGGCGACGTCGACTGGATGGCCCTCACCGCGACGCTGCAAGTGCTGGAGTTCGATGGGTTCCTCGCGGTCGAGCGCGAGCAGGGCGAGAACAAGCTCGCGGACGTGACCGCCGGCGTACAGTTCCTCAAGCGGTTCGCCCTGCCCGTCTGAGGCGGCGGCCGGTGCGGTGCCGGTGCCGCGCCGGCGGGGTGCGCGACGCGCTCGCCGGCCGGGCCCCTACCGCTTCGCCACGTCCACCAGCGCGCGGAGCGACGGCGGCCGGAACCGCTGCTTGTGCCACACCGCGCACAGCGCCCGCGTCGGGGCCGGCTTGCCCAGCGGGCGGTACACGCACGCGCTGCCCACGTTCGCCGTCGCGGCCATCTCGGGGACAATCGACACGCCCTGCCCGGCCGCGACCATCGCCAGCAGCGTGACGATCTGCTCGCCGCGGCACACCACACGCGGCTCCAGCCCGCCGCGGCGGCACAGGCTCAGCACCTGGTCGCCGAAGCAGTGCATGTCGTCGAGCAAGATGAACGGCTCCTCCAGCACGTCCGCGAGCCGCACCTCGGTCTTGGCCGCGAGCCGGTGCTGCGCGGGCAGCGCCATCACCAGCGGCTCCGCGAACAGCTTCTCGACGTGCAGCCGCTCGTCGCGGACCGGCATCGCCATCAGCGCGACGTCGAGTTCGCCCGCGAGCAGGTCCGCGAGCAGGCGCTCCGTGAGGTCCTCCTTCAGCTGCAGCTGCACGGTCGGGTGCGCCTTGCGGAAATTCGTGACCGTGGTCGGCAGCAGGAACGGCGCGACGGTGGGAATGGCCCCGACGCGCAGCGAGCCCCCCTCGGCGGAGTCGCGCACCGCGCGCTCGGCCTCCTTCACCGCCGCGAGGATCGCCTGCGCGTGGTTCAACAGTTCGTGCCCGGCGTCGGTGAGCACCACCTTGCGCCCGAGGCGATCGAACAGCCGCCGGTTGAGGCCGTGCTTCTTGCCCTCCAGCCGCATGATCTGCTCGCTGAGCGTCGGCTGGGTGACGCCCTCGCGCTCCGCGGCGCGCGTGAAGCTGCCGGTCTCGGCGACCGCGACGAAGTACCGGAGCTGGTGAATCTCCATGCCCTACTTCGGCCGTGTTTCCATAGCCGACTCCGATGTTTCAGTCTATTTGAATCGCTTATATCGATTGTATATCGGGCGGGCCGCAGAATACAATCGGCCGTATGAGCAACCCGTTCCGCGACCTGCCCGCGGTCAGCGCGGTCCTCGCACGGCCCGCGCTGGTCGCCGCGCGCGAGCAGCACCCCCCCGACGCGCTCACCGCAGAGGTGCGCGGCGCCCTCGCCGCGCTGCGCGCCCGGCTCGCGCGCGGCGAAGCGGTGGCGGTGGACCTGGACGCCCTGGCGGCCGAAGCGCGGGCGGCACTAGACGCGCGCGCCCGGCCGGGCCTGCGCCCGGTCATCAACGCGACCGGAGTGGTGCTGCACACCAACCTGGGCCGCGCCCCGCTGCCCGAGAGTGCCGCGCGCGCGGCCTACGAGGCCGCGCGCGGCTATCTGAACCTCGAACTGGAGCTGACTTCCGGCAAGCGCAGCTCGCGCCAGAACAGCGTCCGTGCGGGGCTGACGGCGGTCACCGGGGCCGAGAGCGCGACCGCGGTGAACAACTGTGCCGCCGCCACGGTCATCGCGCTGCGGGCGCTCGCCGCGGGCAAAGAGGTGATCGTCTCCCGCGGGCAGCTGGTCGAGATCGGCGGCGGGTTCCGCATCCCGGAGGTGATGGCGGTCGGCGGCGCGACGCTGCGCGAGGTCGGCACCACGAACATCACGCGCATTGCCGATTATGAGCGCGCGATCGGGCCGAACACCGCGGCGCTCATGCGGGTACACTGCAGCAACTTCCGCGTCCGCGGACACACGGAAGCGGTCGAACTTGCGGAGTTGGTCGAACTCGGCCGCCGGCACGGCCTGCCGGTGATCGACGACGCGGGCAGCGGCCAGCTGGTCGACCTCGCGCCGTTCGGGCTACCGGGCGAGCCGCTGATCGGCGCGAGCGCCCGGGCGGGCGCGGACCTCGTACTGTTCAGCGGGGACAAGTTGCTCGGCGGGCCGCAGTGCGGTGTGCTCGCGGGCCGCGCGGGGATCATCGAGAAGGTGGAGCGCGACCCCCTGATGCGCGCGTTTCGGCTCGACAAGATGGCGCTCGCGGCGCTCGAAGCGACCCTGCTGCTGTACCGCGACCCGAAAAAGGCGGTGCGCGAGGTGCCAGCCCTGCGGATGCTGACCACGCCGGCGGCGGAGCTGAAGCGCCGGGCCGAGGCGTTCGCGGGGTGGGTCCGCGCGATCCCCGGCGTGACGGTTGGCGTTTGGGCGGACGAGGCGTTCGTCGGCGGCGGCTCCCTGCCGGACGTCGCCGTTCCCACCACGGTTCTCGGGCTGAGTGCGGAAGGGCTGAGCGAGGCGGAACTGGCGGCACGGCTCCGTGCGGGCACGCCCGCGGTGATGGCCCGCGTGCAGGACGGTCGCGTGCTGCTCGACCTGCGGTGCGTGTTCGAGCGTCAGGAGGCGGACCTCCTCGAGGCAATCAGCGCTGCCGTGCGTGCGTAGCACCGAACGCGTCCCGTGATGCTGCGGCTCGAACCTCACCTGGCCGACCGAGTTGGCCCCGCCGGACTTCAGGCAGCGGTGGTCGCTTGAGGCGCTGGCTCTGGTGCCGTCCGAGCGGGTCGGGCGGGTGACCTGGGGCGCGAGAGCGTGCGGTGATACGCGCGACACGAGGGGCACGCGCGGGAGATCGCGCGCCCGGCGCGAGGGCGCCGCACCGGGGCGGCCGCCGCCGCGTAAACTGGTAGTGCGATCCCCCGACCGAACCGCGAGCGTTCCGATGCACCCCGTCCCCCCCGCGCACGAGTACCAAGCGGCCCTCACCGGGGCGGCACTGTTCGACACGTCTGGCGCCGCGAAGTTGGTGCTGACCGGCCCGGACGCGCCGATGTTCCTCGGCAACCTGAGTACGAACGACGTGAAGAACCTCCCGCTGGGGAGCGGGTGCGAGGCGTACTTCTGCGACGCGCGCGCGAAGGTTAAGTTTCAAGCGTGGATCTACCACGTTCTGCTGAGCGACGGGCGCCACGCGATGTGGGTGGAAACCACGCCCGGGCGCAACACGGAGTTGCTCCAGTACCTCGACCGCTACCTGATCTCGGAACAGGTGGAGATCGCAGACCGCACGGGCGACTTCGCCCAGCTCCACCTCGGCGGCCCCAAAGCGGTGGAGGCGCTGCGCGCAGCACTCGGCGCCGCGGCACCCGACCTGCCGCCGTTCGCACACATGGAGCGCACGGTCCCGCCGCGTGCGGCGTGCAGCGTGCGCCGCCGCGACCAGCTCGGCGTGCCCGGGTTCGACGTGGTGTGCCGCACCGAGTCCGCCGACGCCGTGACGCGCGCGCTGCTGGGCGCCGGGTGCGTGGAAGCCGGTGCGGCCACGTTCGAGACGCTGCGAATCGAGGCCGGCACCCCGGTGTTCGGGGCGGACATCACCGACGAGCGGTTCGTGATGGAGGTCGGGTTCGCGCCGCGTGCCGTCAGCTACTCGAAGGGGTGCTACCTGGGGCAAGAGCCGATCGTGATGGCCCGCGACCGGGCCGGGCACGTGAACCGCGCGTTCCTGGGGCTGAAGGTGCTCGCGGGTGACGCGCTGCCGCCGGGCACGAAGGTGTTCCGCGACGCCGCCGAGGTCGGGCTGGTGACGTCGAGTTGCTACTCGCCGCGGCTGGGCGCCCCGGTCGCGCTCGCGTACCTGAAGTGGAAGCACCAGGAGCCGGGCACGCGGATGGACGCCAACGGGCAGCCGGTCGAGGTGCTGGGCCTGCCGCCGGTGAGGTAGGCGCCGCGTGCCGGGCGCGACCTACCGGCCGCACGCGTCCGGCCGCACGGTGAGCACAGGGCACGGGGCGTGCCGCACCACCTGCTCGGCCACGCTCCCGAGGATGACGCGCGACAGGCCGCCGCGCCCGTGCGTCGCGATGCACACGAGGTCCGCGTGCAGATCACTCGCGGCGGCAACGATCTCTTGCCCCGGCGAACCGAGGCGCACTTCCGCTCGCGGGCTCCGGTTCTCCAACTTCAGCGCCGCGACGAGGTGCGCGAGCCCCGCGCGCCCGGCCGCCCGGAGTTCCTGAAGGTCGGCGAGCGGCGCGGGCGCGGGCATCACCGCGTCCGGCAGCGCGAGGACGGTATCCGGGACGACGTGGAGCAGGACGAGTTCGGCGCCGAAGCGGGCGGCGAGTTCGGCCCCGTACCGCACGGCGCACGTCGCGCAGTCGCTGAGGTCCGTGGGCACGAGGATGCGGCTGATGGTGATCATCGGTGCGGCTCCGGGGCGGGCAGTACAGCCATTTTACGCCACGTCTGGGCGGCACCGGCCGGCGGCCGGTGCCGCCCAGACGAGTCACCCGCGGGTGAGCCGCTCGTAGGCTGCCCGGGCGCCGCGCGTGACCGGCCCTTCGGTGCCTGTACCGATGTCCTGACCGCCGACGCGCGCGACGCCGATGACCCCGCACGCGGTCCCGGCGACGAACACCTCTTCGGCCGCGAGCAGCTCGTCGAGCTGGCACACGCGCCCCGCGGCCCCCACGGCCGTCGCCACCGCGCGCCCGGTGGCGTCCTCGGGCTGGCCGCCGGGCACGACGAGCGCGCCGCCCCGCACCGCGAGCAGGAGCCCCTCGGTCGCTCCGACAACGTTCCCGGCGCGGTCGCGGAACAGGGCCTCGAGGCACCCGTGCCGCAGCGCGTGCCGCTTCGCCTGCACGACGTGAAGCTGGTTGAGCGTGCGGAACTTGTGCGCCGGGTTGTCGGGGTCGAGCGCGAGCGGCGATACGACCGCGTGCAGCCCCTGCCCGTACAACGCCTGCGGGAACGGCTGGTACTCTTCCGCGGTTATGATGACCTGCGGCTCGATCTTCCGCGGGTCCGGGCCGACGGTGCCCGGGCCGCGCGTCACGATCACGCGCACGTAACCCTCGGTGCGGCCGTTCGCGCTCGCGGTGGCCTCGACGGCCGCGAGCAGCTCGGCCGGTGACAGCGGAACGTCGATGCCGAGCGCCTCGGCCGCACCCCCGAGGAGGCGGAAGTGGTCGGCCGCGCGGAACGGTTTGCCGGCGAACACGCGCAGGTGCTCCCACACGCCGTCGCCGTACAGCAGCCCGTGGTCGAACGGGCTGACGCGCGCGTCGGCCTTGTCGGTGAGCGTACCGTTGAGCCACAGGAGAGACATCGAAAGGCTGGGGGCCGGGGGCTGAATCAACGCGCCGCACTGAGCTTTCTACTCGCCCTTCGTCCTTCCGCCCCCGCCCCTGCCGTCAGACGGCCGCTAGCCGCGGGGGAAAGTGTGGGCCGCGCGCGGCCGAGGTGTCGTCGGTCACCGCCCCGCCGACCATCCGCACCACGCGGTCGGTGGACGACACGATGTCGGTGTTGTGCGTCACCATGACGATGGTGACGCCCTCGTCGCGGTTCAGGTCGCGCAGGAGCCGCACGATCTCGCCGCCGCTGTCGGCGTCGAGGTTGCCGGTCGGCTCGTCGGCCAGCAGCACGCGGGGTTTCATCAGCAGGGCGCGGGCGATGGCGGTGCGCTGCATCTCGCCGCCGGACATCTCGCGCGGCCGGTGCGTCAGGCGGTGGCCCAGGCCCACCTTCTTGAGCAGGTCCTCGGCCCGCCGGCGCCACTGCCCGCGGGACCGCCACCAGTTGAGCGTAGAGTGGTGGATGTACGCGGGCATCAGCACGTTATCGACCGCGGAGAGTTCGGGCAGCAGGTGGTAGAACTGGAAGATGTAGCCGAACGTGCGGTTCCGCAGCTCGTCGCGCTCGCGGGCGGGCAGGTTGTCGATGCGCTTGCCGTCGAGCAGCACCTGCCCGGCGTCCGGCGCGTCGAGCGTGCCGAGCAGGTGCAGGAGGGTGCTCTTGCCGGACCCGGACGCGCCGACGATGCTCAGGAACTCGCCGGTCTTCACTTCGAGGTTCAGGCCGTTCAGCACCCGCACCTTCACCGCGTGCCGGCTGTACGTCTTTTCGAGGTTCTCGGCGGTAAGCATGGCGCTGGTCCTTTGTCGTTGGTCGCGGGCCACCGGCCCCTTGTCACGCGTCACGGCCCAGCCGCCCGCAACTGCGGCGGCGGACCGGTGACGCCGCGGGCCGCTATTCGAACCGCAGCGCCCGCACCGGGTGCAGGCGCGCCGCGCGCCACGCGGGCAGCAGGCTGAACACGGTGGCGATGAGCACGGCCCCGAGGTTGACCGCGAGCACGTTCAGCGGCTCCACGTTGGTCGGGATTTCCTTGAAGTAGTAGATGTCCTTCGGGAACATCGCGCGGCCCGTGTGCAGCGTCACGAACTCTTCGATCTCGTTGATGTAGCGCGTGATCAGCAGCCCCAGCCCGGTGCCCAGAAGGCACCCGACGGTGCCCAGCAGCAGCCCGTACCCGAGGAAGATGCTCATGACGCCGGCGCTCGACGCGCCGAGCGACTTCAGGATGCCGATGTCGCGGTACTTCTCGCTCACGATCATCGTGAATATGGCCAGGATGCTGAACCCGGCGACCCCGACGATCATGAACAGCAGCACGTTCAGGATGCCGCGCTCGATCTCGATGGCGGACAGGAGCGGCCCCTGAAGCTCTTCCCAGGTGTTGACGCGCGAGTCGCGCTGCGGGAACGTCTTGCGCAGCTCGGCGCTGACGGCCCTCTTGTCCCGGTCGTAGCTCTTGAGCTTGATCTGGAACGCGGTCACCCGGTCCGCCATGCCGCGGATGCGCTGCAACTGGTCGAGCGGCACGTACACATAGCTCGAGTCGTACTCGCTCATCTCCGTCTTCAGGTAGTCGGTCACGTAGAAGCTGCCCCACACCGGCTTCAGGTCTTCGCCGCCGGCGGTGGTGAGGATCACGTTGTCCCCGTGGGCCAGCGCGACCTCCTCCACCATCTGGCCGTTCTTGTCGTGGTACCGGAAGTGCGCGAGGCCGTGCCCGACGATGACGCCGTGCATCTTCGGCTTCGGCACGCCGACCTCGATGTCCATCTTGGGCTCGGGGATCGCGCCGGGCACCGGCAGCTGGTCCTTCGCCGGGGGCACCGCGGGCGGGTTCTCGTGCGCGTGGACCCGGCGGTTCCACTCGTGCCGCTGGAGCGCGTCCGCCGTTAACTCGAAGCTCGGCTTCTGCGCGCCCTTCTGCCGGTCGAGGTACTCGGCGAACCCGCCGACCGCGGCGCGGCCCTCCGGGTCGATGCCGATGAGCCGCACCGGCTTGGCGATGACCCGGCCGCGGTCGCGGAACTGGAGCACCGCGAACGTCTCGATGGTGGGGGTGATGGCCGCGACCTTGTCTCCCGCCGGCCCGGTCCTGATCTCGTGCATGATGCCGTCGGGCGTCAGGTACCGCGTGGCGAGGACCGAGGTGCCGTCGCACGTCTCGACCACCAGCGCGTGCGGGGTCTGCTGGCGCGACAGCACGATGGTCACGGGCTCGCCCGGCGGGGGCCGCCGGGCGCCCGCGACCAGCACGTCCGGGTGCGCCTTGTACTGCGCCAGTTCGTCCGGCGTGGCCGCGCGCTTGTGCTCGCGAACAATTTCGAACCCGTCGGGCCGGTCGGTTTCGACCACCACGTCGGTGAGGACGCCGTGCAGCCGGTCCTTGAGCTTGGTGCTGAACCCGCTCATGACCGCGTTCACCACGATCAGCGTCGCCACGCCGAGCATGACGCTGACGATGCAGATGAACGCCAGGTAGCGGGTCCGCAGGTAGCGGGTGCAGAGGAGCAGCTTGTACACGTTGTGTTCCCGCCGGGGTCCAGTGCGCGTGAGCCCCGAGGCTTTTAGCAAGATCGGCAATTCGGGAAAAGCCGAATCGGGGCGCGTCGGGACCGCCCGCCCCGCCGCGTCACTTGCCCTTTTTTCCCCGGCGCCGCGGGGCTAGACTTCCGCCCGACCGCGCCGTTGCTTGCGGAACGAGGATGCTCGCATGGCCACCGCCCCGAGTCCGAACGATCTCACGCGCCAGCAACTGGACGAGTTGGACGCGCTGCTCCAGAAGATGCTGACGGTGCCACTGGCGGCCGAGACGCCCGCGCCGGCCGCGACGCTGCCGCCGATGGCGCAGCCGCCGCTCCCGCCGAGCTGGCGCATGGACCCGCCGCAGCCGCCCGCCCCGGCCATCGCGCCGCAGCCGCCCGTGGCGGCGCCACCGCTCACGTCGTTGGCCGACTTCTCTCTGAACGCTCCACCGCCGGCGCCGAAGGCCGCGAAACCGGCCCCCGCTCCGGCACCGGCGGCCAAGCCGGCGGCGAAGGTCACGCCGGCACCGCTGCCCGCTCCCAAGCCGCAGCCGAAAGCGGCCCCGGCGCCCACCCCGGCCACGCCCCCCGGACCGTTCGCGTCGGCGCCGACTCCCCCTTCTACGGCACCGCTGGTGCTACTACCGCTCGTCGCGCTGAACGGGCTGTTCGACGGCATCTGCGGGATGTTCGGCCCGCCGGGCCGGCTGTTCCGCACCGGGTTCTTCAAGAACCTGTACGGCCTAGCCGGCCTCGGGCTGATCGTTTACACGGCGCTCCGCGTCGCGCAGGTGCAGGGGTGGGTCACGCTGCCGGTACAACTTCCCTGGCCCAAATGACAGCGGGGGACGGGCGCAAGGAGGCGGCGATCAAGGGTCGGCCCGGCGCTCTGGTCTGTTCTCCGGCTCCTGGTCCCTGCCGCT
Source organism: Gemmata sp. (assembly GCA_046086545.1). Taxonomy (GTDB): domain Bacteria; phylum Planctomycetota; class Planctomycetia; order Gemmatales; family Gemmataceae; genus Gemmata. The sequence goes on along the minus strand of JBJSXS010000501.1, from coordinate 2,340 downwards.
GCCTCTGCTCGTTTTCACTTCGGCGGCTCCTATAATCTCCGGAATTGAGAATGTCGCCCGGTCAGGGGCGAACACCGGAGAAGCCCCTCCCGCCGAGGCCCGCTGATGGCGTCTTCGCCGACGAACGACCCGCCGCTGCCACCGGTCAAGCTCGACCCGCTCGCCGCGCTCATGAGCTACCTGATCCCGGGCCTGGGCCAGATCTACCAGGGGCGGATCGGCAAGGGACTGCTCTTCTTCGGCGGGCTGTACCTGCTGTTCTTCTACGGCATGTGGATGGGCCAGTGGCGTAACGTCTGGCTCCCGGACACCGACGACCTGCCCGACGTGGCGTTCGCCGGCCAGCAGCTCGGGGGCGTGCCCAAGGCCGTCTCCTACCGCCCGCAATTCCTGGGGCAGTTCTGGATCGGGATCGCCGCGTGGCCCGGCGTGTATCAGTACGCCACGTTCGACAAGACGAAGGACGAAGGGCCAATGTTCGGCAAGTTCCAGCGGATGCCGGAAGAGAAGGAGCTGAACGAACTCCAGCGGAACGGCAACAAGCGGTGGGATCTGGGCTGGGTGTACACGGTGATCGCGGGCGTGCTGAACCTGCTGGTGATCTACGACGCGCTCGCCGGTCCGATGTTCCGCGACCCGCCCGCCGCGGCGCTCGATGACGCGGAGGAGGCCCTCGCGCCGCCCGCCCCGCCGGTGGCCCCGGTCCCGGCCGCGCCGGACCCGCTGCCGCCCGCCGCCCCGCCCGCGAACGAAGGAGCCGCGCCGTGAACCTTCCGCTCCTCGCGGTGAGCATCTACCTGGACTTGCCGGTGCTGCTCGTGGTGGTCAGCCTCGTGTACGCGGCCACGCGCCACGACCGCTGGGACAAGATCATCCACGAGGCGACCGGGTGGGGGCTGCGCATCACGCTGTTCCTCAGCGGCATCGGCATCGTCCTGTACCTGCTCTCCACTTATTTGTGAGGACACTCCCGGCCGGGGGTGAGGCGAAGCGGCTCGTGCGCCCCCGTGCGACCGGGGTTCGCCTTTATGCTCTCCGGGCGACGCGGAGCTTGGCCGAGCGCGCGCGCGGGTTCGCGTGCCGCTCCTCGAACGTCGGGCGGATCGCGTCCGGGCTGACCGACTCGTACACGCCGGCCCTCAGACCGTCCCGGAACGCGGCCTTCACCAGCCGGTCCTCGCCGCTGTGGAAGCTGATCAGCGCGGCCGCCCCGCCGGGCTTCAGGATCGTCGGCAGCACGCGCAGGAGCTGTTGCAGGTTCGCCAGCTCGCGGTTCGTCAGGATGCGGAGCGCCTGAAAGACCCGCGTGGTCGGGCCGAGCAGTTGCTTGCGCTCCGGGGGCGCGCCCGGCGAGCGGTCCACCCTGACCGGCGCCGCGCCCTCGATCAACTCGCGCAGCTCCTTCGTCCGCTCGATCGGTCGCGCCGCCCGCCGCGCAACGATCGCCTCGGCGATGGCGTCGGCCTGAAGTTCGTCACCCAAATCCCGAAAACACGCCGCAAGTTCGTCGCGCGGGAGCGTTCGCAGGAGGTCGGCCGCGGTGCGCCCGCGGGTGCGGTCCATGCGCATGTCCAGCGGGCCGTCGCGCATGAACGAGAACCCCCGCGTGCGGTCGTCCACCTGCATGCTGGACATGCCGAGGTCCGCGAGCAGGCCGTCCACCTGCGCGACGCCCTCGCGGGCCAGCACGGTGGGCAGGCCCGCGAAGTTGGTGTGGTGCAGCGCGAACAGCCCGCCGGCGGCTTCGAGCTTCGCGCGGGCCGGGTCGATGCTGCCCGCGTCGAGGTCGGTCGAGACGAGCAACCCGTCCGGCGCGACCCGGCGGAGCAGCTCCAGCGAGTGCCCGGCGAACCCGAGGGTGCAATCAACGACCGTGTGGCCCGGCCGCGGGTCGAGCGCCGCGAGCACCTCCGCGAGCAGCACCGGCTTGTGCTCGCCCTCTGCCGTCGAGCGCCGCACGCGCTTCCGCCAGAACGGCCGCCGCTTCTTTTTCTTGGGTGCTTCGTCGGCCATGATCTCGGCAGCGAAAGTGTGAATGGGTGAGCCGGTGAAGGGGCGTCAGGACGGTGTCAAGATAGCTCGCGTTCTCCCCCTTTCACCCCTTCACCGCCCGCGCCCTCAGCCGGTTAGTCCCCCGGCACTGGGTCGGCACCCTTGCCGGCGATGGTGGCGAGCGCGCGCAGCACGCTCGGGTCGGTGCGCCCGGTGAACACGCGAACGCTCCCGTCGCACATGGCGGCCTGCCACGTCGCGGCGTGTGCACTACCGAAACTGTCGTGCTGACCCACGCCACGAGTGTCCTGCAGCGGCGGGTCCGTCGTCCACCGGTACGTGTCGTGG
>JBJSXS010000500.1:0-6014 GCA_046086545.1 Gemmata sp. | reverse complement strand
GACGCTGCCCGTGCCGCCGGTCATTAAGTCCGAGCCGACTCCGGTGCCACTGCCCGCGCCGCCGGTGTACACAGTGCCTCCCGCGCTCCCGCCGGGGCCCGCGTCGCCGGTGGTACCGTCCGTGCCGGCGGTCGCGCCTGCGATGCCAGATGCCCTGCCGATTCCGGCCGCCGGGCCGGTGCCCTCGTCTCCGCTGGAGGTCGCGCCCGCGCCGAAGCCGGTCGTCGCCCCGGTCCCGCCCGCGAGCAGCGGCCGCCCCGCGAAGCCGATCGCGCCGGTACACACCGCGAGTCCCACGCAGTTCGGCACGACCCAGCCGGCAAAGCCGCCGGTCAGTGGCCCCGCGGGCGGTGACGAGTTCGATCCCACCGGGTTCAACCAGCGGCGATAGGGTCAAATCGAACGACGACCTGATGCTCAGAGCGATGCGAAGTTGAGCAGCATCTGGAGTCCGATCCGCTGGCTCTTCTCGGGGTGGAACTGGGTGGCGTACACGTTGCCCTTCCACACCGCCGCGCAGAACGGCGCGGGGTAGTCAGCTTCCGCCGCGACGATGCCCGCCGCGCCCGGCGGTTGCGCATAATACGAGTGGACGAAGTACACCGCCGGGTCGGGCGGCAACTCGCGGAACAGCGGGCAGGTCGGGCTCGCGAGCCGCAGCGTGTTCCAGCCCATGTGCGGCACCTTCAGCCCGGGCACCGTGGGGAACCGCACCACCTCGCCCGGGAACACGCCTAACCCTTCGTGCGTGCCGTCCTCGTGCCCGCGCGCGAACAGCAACTGCATCCCGAGGCAGATGCCCAGGAACGGGCGCCCGGTATCGATGTGCCGGCGCACGGCGTCGTCGAGCCCGGTTTCGCGCAGCCGCGCGATTGCATCGCGGAACGCTCCGACACCGGGCAGCACCACCTTTCCGGCCGCGGCCACGCGCTTCGGGTCGCTCGTGATGTGGGCCGAATGGCCGAACCGCTCGAACGCTTTCTGCACGCTTCGCAGGTTCGCCATCCCGTAATCCACGATCACCAACTCGGACATTGGGGCGCCCTTCGCGTGAGGGTTTCAGACGAGCCGCCCCCTTGCGGCGCGGCTCGTCGGAGTGGACGTTACTCCGCCGGGGCGGGTTCGGCCGGGCGGCGCATCAGCAGGGCGAACGCCAGGATGCCGACGCCCATGAACGCGACCAGCAGCAGCATCGCGGTCGAGTCGAAGAACGGGAACTGCAGCCGCGCGCCGAGCCACGGCCACGCGAGCCACGTCACCAGCACGCCGATCGCGAGGCCCGGGCCGAACGGGATCTCGCGCGGCTGTGCGGGGCCGCTGACCGGCGTGTCGGTGGGCCGGGCGGGTTCGTTCGGTGCGGCGCCGCGGCCCGCGAGCACCTTCCCGAGCGCGAACAGCACCAGAGCCGCGATGGCCCCGGTGAACAGCGAGAACACCGGGATCTGCCAGCCGAGGAACGCGCCGGCCATCATCAACAGGTCCGCGTCGCCCAGCCCGAGCGCCTCGCGCCCGAACCCCGTCTCGAAGAACCACTTCGTCGCCCGGATCACCAGCGAGCCGACGAACGCGCCGAGCACGCTCGTGAGCAGCCCCAGCTTCCAGCTTCCCGGGGGCGCGAACTCGAACGTCGGCCCCCAGAACGGCCACGGCTGCACGCCCAGCGGCACCTTGCCCATGTAGTCCGGGTGGCTCCAAATCAGGATTTCTGAGGGGATCGCGCCCGCGGCGCCCGCCGGTTGTGGCCACGGCCACGGCATCAGCGCCCCGCCGATGACGCCCGCCACCATCACGGTGTAGGTGATCTGCGTCGGGATGATGCGGTGCTCGATGTCCACCGCCGCCGCCGCGATGAGGCCCGACAGCAGCACCGCGTGGTAGAGGAACATCGCCCAGAAGCGGAGCGGCGGCACCGGGTTCTGGAGGTGGTCGTACCGCATGCCCGGGATGCCGTGCCAGTTGTACAGCACCGCGAGGAACAGGACGAGGAACGCGCCGCCGGTGCCGACCTCCACCCACAGGTACCGCGCCGAGAACCGCACCCCGCACGCGCGGCACTTGCCGCGGAGCCGCAGGTAGCCGAGGACCGGCACGTTGTCGGTGAAGCGGATCCCGGTGTAGCACGCGAAGCACCGAGACGAGGGCCACAGGAGGCTCTTCTCGTAGGGCAGCCGCGCGACCACGACGTTGAGGAACGAGCCGATCATCAGCCCGAGGGCGAAGACGCACACGGACCAGTAGACGACCGGCAGGTGGAACCACCATTCCATGACGTGATAATAGCGTCGGCTATCTCCCCCGGCGACAACGCGTCACTGGCGACCGCGAAATCCGCGACCGCGCGGTACAGGCTCTCGCGCGCCGCGACCAGCGCGCGAACCTCGTCCGCGCCGCCGAGCGAGGTCAGGTTCGGGCGCCGCGCCTGTGTGGTCGGGTCGCCCTGGATGCGCCCCCACACCGTCTCGGGTGCGGCGACCAGCCACGCGACGAACCCGCCCGCCGCCAGCGCGGCGCGGTTGGTCTCGCGCAGGATCGCGCCGCCTCCGGTGGCGATCACGTGCCCGGACCGCGCGCACAACTCCGCGAGCGCCGCCGCCTCCCGGTCGCGGAAGCTCGCCTCGCCCTCGGTCGCGAAGATGTCCGTGATCGTTTTTCCCGCGGCGGCCTCTACGGCCTCGTCCGCGTCGGCGAAGGTCCAGCCGAGCTTCGCCGCCAGGAGCCGGCCGACGGTGGTCTTGCCGGTGCCGCGGTAGCCTACCAGCACGATGTTCCGGTGCGTCACTCCGCGGCCCCTTCCTCGTCCTCGAGGGCGCGGCTGATGGGAGACAGAGCCTTGCGAACGATGCGCTGCATCACGGTGGTGTCGGGCGTCATCCCGGTGAACAGCTCGATCTGCCGGGCGGCCTGGCGCACGAACATGTCCAGGCCGGTGATGGTCTCGCACCCGCGGACCCGGGCCTCGCGGATCAGCAGCGTGGTCTCCGGCGTGTAGACGGTGTCGAACACGATGGTGCCGGGCTTCAGCGCGCTCGCGTGGCACGGGGTCTCGTCCACGTTCGGGTGCATCCCGACCGGGGTGCAGTTGATGAGGATGTCGAACGACACGTTGTGCCGCGCCTGCCAGTCCACCGCCTTGCACTTCATCTCGTCGGCCAGTTTCTGCGCGCGCTCCAGCGTGCGGGCCGAGATGGTCATGTGGACCTCCTCCCGGCGCAGCGCGGACGCGACCGCCCGGGCCGCCCCGCCGGCGCCGAGGAGCAGCACCGACAGCTGGTCCAGTTGCACCGCCGGGCCGTCCTTCGCGCGGTCCGCCAGGAACGCCTTCAGCGACTCGAGCGCGGCGCTGAAGTCGGTGTTGGCGGCGAAGAAGGCGCCGTCGTCCTGGCGCACCAGCGTGTTCGCGGCCCCGGTCGCGAGGACGTTCGGTTCCTGCTCGCGCGCCTCGGCGGCCGCCGCCTCCTTGTGCGGGATGGTGACGCTGTACCCGCGCACCGGGATCTGGTCGTAGGCCTTCAGCGCCTGTGGCAGCTGGCCCCGGGGCACCCGGAAAGGCAAGTACAGTGCGTTCACCCCGAGCCGCTTGTACATGTGGTTGTGCAAGAGCGGGCTGAGGCTGTGCCCGAGCGGGTCGCCCAGGATGCCGTAGATCTGCGTGTCCGCGTTGACCGCGGCCACCGGGAACGTGGTGCGGAACTCGTCCAGGCTCGGCAGGCCAGGCGCGATCCCGCGCTCCTTGTTGAACGCCGCGTAGATCCACGGCGCGCCGAACTTCAGCGCGAGGAACCGCGTGGGCTGCCCGATGTCGCCCATCGCGAACGCCACCGTCGGCTTGGGGGCGGTGCGCTGCAGGTGCAGCACCCGCGCCACGTCATCGGGCGTGTGGGCCGTGACCGCGACCTTGTACACGTCCGCGTCCTGCTTCAGCATGTCCGCGTAGATGTCGGCCAGCCGCGCGGGCGTTTCAACGGTGTTGTGGTAGCTCACGACGCGCTTCACCGGTCCGAACCGCGGGACCGTGTTCGCGATGTCCGTTTCCAGGTCCACCCAGTCGAACGCGCCGGACACAATGGCCTGACGCAGAATTGTCATGCGCTCCTGCTCGGTCCCGGGGAACCGGCCGCCGTCGGAGGGGCGCCGCAGGGTGGCGACCCACGGGCACTGCTTGAGCGGGGTGAGGCGCTTGAAGTCCACAGCTTTGGCGAGGAAGTCGAGCCGCAGTTCTATGAACTTCGCGCCGCGCTTCACCGCCTCTTGCAACTCGGCCACCACCATCTTGTGGCGCGTGCGGCCGATCACCACGAGCACCCGGTCCGAGGACATAGTGCCCCCTCCAGGGGGAGAAATCCGCTAAAGTGAAAAGCCCGTCCGTAATGAGGGACGACCCAAATTACCGCGCGCGCCGCCCGGGTGGGAGCGCGTACCGCCCGGAAAGCAGAAACCCAAGCTGCCCAGCTTGGGTTTTTTGCTTTCCGGATTCGCGCTGCCGCCGGAGCGGTTGTTACACCTTACTGGCTTCCTTGTACATGACGTGCCGCCGCACGATCGGGTCGAATTTGCGGAGCGAGATGCGCTCTTTGGTGTTGTTGCGGTTCTTCTGTGTGAAGTAGCAGTGGTCGCTGGCCTCGCTCTTCAGCTTGACGGTGCTGCGCGCTTCCTTCGACTTCGCCATGTGAACGCCCTCGCGGGGGGGGGGTGCGGTAACCTCCCCGGGCACTCGGTATCGGGGATGGATAGTTGATGATAGCTCCCGGCGGCCGATTCGGGGAGGGGGCTTTCGGAATCTGCTTGCGTCCCGCGCCCCTGCCCGCTATGCCGGCAACGAACCGCAATCCTCCGGTGGGTCATGGTGGCGACGACCGTCGCCCTGGTGTGCCTCGTCCCCGCGACGGCGGCGTGCCTGGGGTATCTCGTTCCGGCTTGCGCCGGCCTGTTCCGCCGGTCGGCTCCGAACGGCGCGCGCGACCCCGCCCACTCGTTCGCGATCCTGGTCCCGGCGCACAACGAAGAACCCGGTCTGCCCGCGACACTTCGGAGCCTGGCCCAACTCGACTACCCGCCGGAACTGGTGCGGGTGTGCGTGGTCGCCGACAACTGCACCGACGGCACGGCCCGGGTCGCTCGCGCGTTCGGCGCTCTGTGCGTCGAGCGCACCGATCCGGCGCGCCGCGGGAAGGGGCAAGCGCTTGCCTTCGGCCTCGCCCGCGTGCTGCCCGAGCGGCCCGACGCGGTGATGATCCTCGACGCCGACTGCGCGCTGAGCGCTGGCGCGCTGCGCGCGCTGGACGCGACCTTCGCCGCAGGGGCCGAAGCCGCGCAAGCGGTGGTGCGGTCGTGCAACCCCGATGCCGGCCCGGGCGGGTTAGTCGCGGCCGTCGGGGCCGCGTTCGCTGACCTCACCGCGGCCGGGCGCGCGGCACTCGGCTTTGCGGTCCCGCTGCGGGGCACCGGGATGGCGTTCCGCCGGCAGGTTCTGCGGCGCGTCCCGTGGGACGCGTTCGGTGCGGTCGAGGATCACGAGTATTCGCGGCGCCTGAAACGGTCCGGCGTGCGCGTGCGGTACTGCGGCGGCGCAGAGGTGTCCTGTGAGGCGCCGCCGTCGGTCGCCGACTTGTGCCGGCAGCGACGCCGCTGGCGCGGGGCCGGGCTGCTGGCGAGCAAGCCGCTCGTGCTGGTCCACCTCGCGGTCACGCTCGCCGTGAGCTTCAGCAGTGGGTTCGTGATGTGGCCCGGGGCGCTCGCGCTGGCCTTCGCGCTCTTGTACCTGCGCGCGATCTGGGCCGTCGGCGTGACGCCGAAGCGACTCCTCCTCCTTCTGAAATCGCCGCTGGTCGTGACGCGCCTCGCGGGGGTGACGCTCGCCGGGGCGGGGCGCCGCGGGGCGGTGTGGGAGCGCGCCCGGCGCGCCGAAGGGCCGGGGCGTGCCGTATGAGATTCGCCCGTCGCTCCCACTGGCTCAGGCGCACGATGCTCGCGCCCTTCACCCGAGTACGCGGCACGGGTTCGGGCGTCCTGTTGAC
>JBJSXS010000499.1:0-5939 GCA_046086545.1 Gemmata sp. | reverse complement strand
CGGGGGGTCACACGCACCCGATGCGGCGGAGCAGCGCTTCTTCGGCGAGGAGCCACTTCTCCTCGGTGTCGTAGGTGCCGTCCGCGATCTGCTGGCGGACGCGAGCGACCAGTTCGTGGCGGATGCCGGCGGCTCCCTTGTTCCCCTTTTTGCCGGCGACCGTTTCTGCAGGGGCACCGGGTCGCCGGAGCCGGGTCAGCGGGTCGAACGCTGGTGCCGGTGTAGCGGATCTGACGGAAGCGACGCGCCAGCGGTGCCAGCCACGCGGTGAAGTCTCGCGCATTGGTATATCGTCTCCACTGACGCCGCGGGGGGAGCGCGCGTCAGTCGGTCGGTGTGCCCGCACGGCCCAAGGGCTGTGCGTGGCACGCGGTTCACCCTCTCCCGGACCGACTGAAGGTCGGGCACCGGAGCGCCCGCCGCGTCTGTCCAAACCGGCCGGCCGGGGGTCCGAGTCCTGGTCCCCGCGCCCGTGCGGTCGTTGTCCTGGGTAGGGGCGGAGTCCGCTGCCCCGGGACGCGGTTCACATGTTCAGTGAGCCGCGTCCCATTCTACGCAGGTGTATCGTCGTTCGCGCGCACCGGCTCGCAAGAAAATGCGCACCGTCCACGCGCCTGTGTTCGGTTCCTGTCGTCGCGCGACCTTTACTCGGGTGGTGCCCGGCGAACGGTTCACGCGGTCGCCTCAATCACCGGTCCCGGCACACTTTGCCGGAATCCACTCAAGCCCCCCGGACAGTGAGCAGATGAGCGGTACTCGCACTGGGCTGCCCACCGCCTACTCTTTTCCTGTCGACGCCTTGAACGGTTCGCGGCGATGTGGGCCGGGTGGGGTGTCGGCACGCACAGCGGCCGAGCGCACCACCGAACCCGTCCACTTTTCGTTGAGGGAAAGCGGGGTCGCGTTCGGTCCCGGCTCCGCGCGCTCCCCGATGAGCCGGCTCTTCGCACGGCCCACGCACGGAAAGTCTAGCCACAGTCCGAGGTGGCACGCCAGACCGAACCGGTGCGGGTGGCAATCCCCTGTTGACCAAGCATAACCGCGTCTTGGGCGCGGAGCAATTTTTCGAACGTGCCAAGCAGCGCAGGTGTTTCACGAAACGACAGCAGACCCGGCACCTACGGAAAATTCAACTCGCGGTCTGCGCTCTGCTGTTCAACTGCGCTCAAGTCGGGCGAGCGCGGCGCGAACAGTTTCGGCCCGGTCAGGCGGTACGCGATGTCGTCCCCGGCGACCTACTCGATGGGCTTCTCGGGCGCGGCTGAGGCGTCCACGCGTGGCGGCTTCGTGCCGCGCCGCGACCGGGTCGGCCTCGGTCGCGGGCCATACCTACCTGTAGGAACGCGCGCATCACTCACGGGTCTCGGTGACGTTGCGGGTCCGTTTAGGTGTTGATAGGCACCGCGCCCGGGGTGCCGGTTCGAGTTCGGGCGCGGAACTTTCCGATTCCCATGGGGTTACCTTAGAATTGCTTCAGCACCTCACGCACGACTGCCGGGTGCGGGAACCGTTCCTGGGCCGGTCGGACGCGCGCCCCCCCCCGCGTGCGTACCTCTCCCATCGACTCCAGCCGGGATTTTGACTTGGAACCGAGTCTGCTGCACGAGTTCTTTACGCGGGCAGCCCACAAGTGGCCGGGTAACGTCGCCGTGGATGTGCCGCCGGGCGGGGCGCGGCCGCACCACCGCACCATCACGTACGGCGAACTGGACCGGTTGAGTGACGCGCTCGCCCTGCACCTCCGCGCGTTCGTGACCCGCGAGTGCGTGGTCGCGATCCTGCTGCCACGCGCGTCCGAACACGTCTACCTGGCACAACTCGCCGCACTCAAGGCCGGGGCCGCCTACGTCTGCATCGACCCCACGTTCCCGGACGCGCAGGTCGGTCTGATCCTGAGCGACGCGCGCCCGGTCGCGGTTCTCACCGATCCGGCGGGCCTGGGGCGCGTGGAGGGCATCGATTCGCGGCTCGGCGCGCTCGACGTGGTGAGTTGGGCGGCGCGCCCGGTGATCCCCACCGTTGCGCTCCCGCCGGCGCCGTGGCTGACGCCGCGGGGCCTCGCGTACCTGATTTACACCTCGGGCACGACCGGGCGCCCGAAGGGCGTGATGATCGAACACGCGGCCATCGCGAACCTTGTTCGCGGCGACATGCGCACCTACCCCACGGCGCCGACCGACCGCGTTTCGCAGAACTCGTCCTGCGCCTACGATTCGTCGGTGGAAGAGATCTGGATGGCGTTCGCCACGGGCGCCACGCTCGTGGTAGTGGACGACGACGCGACGCACCTCGGCCCGGACCTGGTGGCGTGGCTGCGGACCGAGGACGTGACCGTCTTCAGCCCGCCGCCGACGCTGTTGCGCGCGACCGGGTGCGCGGACCCCGCGCGGGAGCTCCCCGGTCTGCGGCGCGTCCACGTGGGCGGCGAGCCGCTGCCCCGGGACGTGGCCGACCGGTGGGCGCCGGGGCGCACCCTCGTGAACGACTACGGCCCGACCGAGTGCTCGGTGGTCGCGCTCCGCGCCGTCATCGAGCCCGGCGACGAGATCAGCATCGGCAGGCCCGTGCCCGGCATCAAGGCGTGGGTGCTGGACGACCGGCTCGAAGAGGTGCCGGACGGCGAGACGGGCGAACTGTGCCTCGGCGGCGAAGGGCTCGCGCGCGGCTACCTGAACGACCCCGAGCTGACCGCGCGGAAGTTCCCGACGCACCCGCGGCTCGGGCGCATCTACCGCACCGGCGACCTCGCGCACCGCGCGCCCGACGGCGTGTTCTTCTGCCACGGGCGCATCGACACGCAGGTGAAGATCCGCGGCTACCGCATCGAGCTCGAGGCCATCGAGTCCCGCCTGACCGCGTGCGCCGGCGTGCGCGAGGCCGCGTGCAAGGTGCAGGGCGAGGGGCCGGCGCAACAGATCGTCGCCTACGTCGTGCCGGCGGACCCCGCGGACCCGCCGCACTTCGACGCGCTCCGGCACCGGCTCCGCGCCGAGCTGCCCGAGTACGCGGTGCCCGCCCACTTCGGGCTGCTCGACGCGCTGCCGACCGCCGTCAGCGGCAAGTTGAACCGCCGCGCGCTGCCGGCGCTTGAGGCCCACGCGCCCGAGCCGCACGGGCGCCTCGTGCCCCCGCGCGACGAGTTCGAGGCGCGCATCGTGACCGCCCTCCAGCGCGTGTTCGGCCTGAAGGAGCCGGTGTCGGTCGATCACGACTTCTTCGACGACCTCGGGGGCGACTCGCTGCGGGCCGCGATGCTCATTTCACTGCTCCGCGACGACCCGGCGACGACCGCGCTGGCGGTCCGCGACCTGTACCAGGCGCGCACCGCCGCGGGGCTGGCCGGTCGCGCGCGCCAGCTGGCGAGCCGCGCCCCGGCCCCGCCGCTGGAGCCGGCCGAGCGGCTGAGCCCGGTCCCCGCTACCGTTGCGCAGGTCGCGTGGCTGCTGCTCGGGCTGGTGTTCGCCGGGCCGCTCATGTACCTGCTCGCGTTCCACCTCGTCCCGGGCGCGACGGAGCAACTCGGTCTCACCCCGTTCCTGCTCACCACCCCGCTGATCTACGCCGGCGGGGTCGTCTTCTACGCGCTCGGCGCGACCGCGTTCGCGGTGACCGTCAAGTGGCTCCTCATCGGCCGGTACCGCCCGACGCGAGCGCCGATCTGGGGCAGCTTCTACGTCCGCAACTGGATCGTGCAGCAGACGGCGCGGCTCATCCCGTGGCGGTTCGTGGACGGCACCGTGTTCACGAGCGTCGTCCTCCGCCTGCTCGGCGCGAAGGTGGGCCGCGGGGTCCACATCGGCCGCGGCGTCCAACTGGTGTACGGCGGCTGGGACCTGCTCGAGATCGGCGACGACGTGTCGATCGCACGCGACGCGACCCTGCGGCTGGTGGACCTCGAAGACGGGCAGATCGTCGTCGGCCCGGTCGTGATCGGGAGCGGCAGCACGCTCGACGTGCGGGCCGGCGTCGGGCCCGACACGCGGATGGACGAGAACAGCTACCTCACCGCACAGTCGTACCTGCTGTCGGGGGAGACGATCCCCGCCGGCGAGCGGTGGGCCGGCATCCCGGCCGCGCCCGCGGGCCGCGCCCCGGCGCCCCCGGCGCTGCCCGGAGGCGCGCACGAGCTGTCCCCCGCGCTGCACGGGGCCGTGCTGATCGGCGCGAAGCTGCTGCTCATCGCGCTGGCGGTTCTGCCGCTGGCGCTGGCCGCAGTGCTGTACGCGTGGGCGGAAGAGGTCGACACCGTCGCGGCGACGGGCTGGCTCCTGCACCCGACCGTCAGCGCCGACCAGTTCCTGGTGTCGGCGCTGGTCGCGGTGCTGATCGTCCCCGCGCTGCTCGTGTCCCGGTGCTACTCGATGCGCGCGCTGGGGAAGATCCCCGAGGGCGTGGTGAGCCGGTGGAGCTTCACGTACCTGCGCGTGCTGCTGAAGCGAGACGTCCTCGACTGGGCGAACGACTGGCTCAACGGCACGCTCTTTTGGCGCGTGTGGCTGCGCGGGGCCGGCATGAAGATCGCGCGCGACACCGAGCTGAGCACCATCTTCGATACAGTGCCAGAGTTGGTCGAGCTCGGCTCGGGCACGTTCTTCGCCGACGGCATCTACCTCGGCGCGCCGCTGGTCCACCGCGGCACGGTCACGCTGGCCCGCACGAAGCTCGGCAACGGCGTGTTCCTCGGCAACTACGCGGTCATCCCCATCGGCCAGACGATCCCCGATAACGTGCTGCTCGGGGTCTGCACGGTCGCGGACGACAGCGCCATCCGGCCGGGCACGTCGTGGTTCGGGGAGCCGCCGTTCGAGCTGCCGCGGCGCGAGATCATTGAGGCCGATGCGGGCCTCACGCACAGGCCGTCGGCCACCCGGTACGCGAACCGCGTGTTCTGGGAACTGCTCCGGTTCGGGCTGCCACTCGTGCCGCTGCTGCTGGTGATGGCGTGGTTCGCGGTGCTGGAGGCGGCGCAGCCGGAGGTGCCGCTCGGCGCGCTCGTGTTCGTCGTGGTTCCGCTCCTCGACCTGGGGTTCCTCGTCGGCCTCGCCGTGTTCGGCCTGTGCCTGAAGTGGGCGCTCCTCGGCCGCGTGAGGCCGGGGACGCACACGCTGTGGTCGTGCTGGTGCAGCCGGTGGGACTTCAACTACATCGCGTGGCACTACGTCGCGCTCGCCCCGATGCAGGCGCTGGAAGGCACCGTCGTTCTGAACTGGTACCTGCGCGCGCTCGGGGTGAAGGTCGGGCGGAACGTGGTCGTGGGAGACGTGTTCGCCCTGGTCGTGGACCCCGACATGCTGGAGCTTCAGGACGGCGCGACCGTGAGCTGCTTGTTCCAGGCGCACACGTTCGAGGACCGCGTGCTGAAGATCGACCGCGTGCTGATCGGCAAGCGGGCGTCGGTGGGCGTCGGGGCGGTGCTGCTGTACGGGTGCCACATCGGCGACGGCGCCCGCGTGGCCGGGCACAGCGTGGTGATGAAGCGCGAGCGGCTGCAACCCGGCCGGGCCTACGCCGGGTGCCCGACGCGCCCGACGTAGGCCCGGCATCCGCCCCGCCCTACGGCGCGACGCTCTCCGCGGGTGCCGGTGCCGCCGGCGGCTCCTCGCTCAACTCGAAGCCCAGCAGCGGCTCGTCGGCCAGCCGCGCCGCGATGCGGACGGTGAACGTGCTGCCGCGGCCCAGCTCGCTGTGAACGGTCACGTCGCCGCCGAGCAGCTTCGCCAGCTCGCGCACGATGGACCGCCCGAGCCCGGTGCCGCCCTGCTCGCGCGTCATCGGGTTCGCGGCCTGTCTAAACTTCTCGAAGATGAGGTCTTGCTCCTCGGGCGCGATCCCGACGCCCGTGTCCGACACCGTGAACACGAGGTCGTGGCCGTCCGTCGCGGCCTTGAGGGTGACGCGCCCGCCCTCGGGGGTGAACTTCACCGCGTTCGAGAGCAGGT
>JBJSXS010000498.1:0-3201 GCA_046086545.1 Gemmata sp. | reverse complement strand
CCGCGTGGCGCACCTACGAGCAGTTCGCAGCCGCGCACACCGGGTTCCCGGGGCGCGCGGCCCACGCCCATGCGCTCGCGAGCCGTGCCGAAGCGCTCGCCGCGCAGAAGTAGTCCAGACTCGCACACTGTCCTACGCGACGAACCCATCCGGCCCGAACCGCACGGGGCCCGAGCGCCACGCGAGCGGGCCGACCGGTTCTCCCGCTGCGACCTTCAACATCGCTTCGGCGATGTTGAAGGCCGCCAGCGCGCGCAGCCCGAGGTATGACGTGGTGAGCCGCGGGTTGATCTCGATGGCGTAATCGGCCGAGCCGTCTGAGGCGTCACCCAGCACCAGATCGACCCCGACATATCCCATTAGCCCGGGCACAGATGCTACCGCGGCACGCGCGAGACAGACCGCGCGCTCGGCTAGGCTGGGCGGCATCGGCAGCTCGCCGCCCTCGTATTTGAACCGGCCGTCGGCGCTCAGCACCTGGAAGGCGGGCACCAGCGGGAGCCGTTCGCGCGGCCCACACAGCAAGGCCACGCTCGCCGCGCGCCCCGGGACAAACTCCTGCAGGATCATCGCCCGGTCCGGGTCGCGCGCCGCGAGCGCAGCACTCAGCTCGAACCGGTCGCGGATCAGGAACGTGTCGGTCGAACCGGCCCCGTCGCGCGGCTTCCAAACCACCGGGAACGATTCGCACAACGTCGGCGCGCGGTCGCTCGTCGCTGGCGTACGCACACCGCTCGCGCGCCAGTGATCCGCCAGCGCGAACTTGTCGGAGGCGAGCCGGATTGCAACCGGCGCGCACCCGAGGAGTCGACTGCACGCCGGAACCGCAGCCGCGAGGTCAGCGAGGGTGCCATCGAGTTCGGGCGCGACAACCGCACACCAGTCGGCGCGGCTGGCCTCCCGCAGGAACTGGGTGCGTCCGACCGGTGCAACGTCGTCGGGGAACGCGAACACCTCCGCCCCGCGCAACCGGGCGAAGTCCGCGACCAGCGCGTCGCGCATCGCGCGCCCTTCGCGGTACATGCCGTGGTCGGGCGCCCCGGGGTCGCGCCCGAGGCCGTTCGCGGTGAGGTACTCGTAAACGAACACGCGCATGCGGTAAGCGCTCCGGAGGCCGCGGCTCACTGTGCGCGCGTTCGTCGGGCGCCCGGGTCAGTCGATCTTCCAGTGGAATTCGTTCGGCCCGGTCGCGGTCACTTCGATCGTCAGTTTGCTGTCGGTGTTGTAACTGGGCGGGATGCGCTCCTTCGCCGGGACCGACGCGCCGGCCGCGACCTGCTCCGGGGTGCGCTCGCCCTTACCGCGCGGCGAGCTGATCTGTACGCGGTAGTTGCCCGGAAGCAGGCCGCGGTCGGCCGGTACGTCGAAGCGGCCGTTGGTGATGACCGCGCCGCCAGCCGGCCCGGGCTGGTCGGTGTACAAGAACGTCACCGAACCCGCGTCCAGCGGTTCGCCCTTGTACGTAACGGTGCCCGACACTGGACACAGTTTGTTCTTCGGCCCGCAGCCTGCCGCGGAGAGTGCCAACACGGCAAGAGCGACCGCACCAGCGGCGCGCGTTACGAAGGTGGGTTGGGTCACGTTAGTAGTTCCCCATCACTTCGCCACCTTGCGTCGTACTCAGGGCCTGCCAGGTGGACGGCAGGATGCCGTTGACGATGAACCGAACGCTGCCGTCGCAGAGCACCGCATTCACCCCGCCCGAGTGCCGGCTCCGCGCTCCAAAGACATATGCCGAAGTGCGGAACGCGCAAGGCGGGTTCGGGGCGTTTGTGTCACACCACGACGCGTCGCCCCAGGACAGGTCCGGGGCCGAGTCGTTCGGCTTCAGCGAGGTCACGAACCCGGACCCGCTCCCCCACCACGTGCAGCCGCGCAGGTCTTTCCGCTGCCCCTGAATCAGTTCGGACGCCATCAGCGTGTTGCTGGTGCCGTCGGTGATCTTGTGTAGCGCCACCGGACGACCGCGGGTGAACGGGGCGCCCTGGTACGTCAGCCCGTTGAAGGACGCGACCTGCCAGTTGGCGGTCTCGTCGATGGCCGTGTTCCCGAAGTTCGCGACGTAGTTGTGGTACGTGGTGCTCAGCCCGTTCGCAGGCCACCCGCCGGTGTTCGGCGTGTCACTCGGGCACAGCAGCATGTTGATCCGCTTGCCGGTTGCGCCGTTGATGTTCGCATTGTCATAATAGTTCTTCCCACCCGACACCCCGTAGTCGATGTACAGATCGCGAACCGCCTGCTGTTCGATGTACGGGAGGATAGACACCTGCCAGTTGCCCTGTCCCCAATAAGGGGTGGCGTCCGCTACGCCCGGCGGCAGTCCGCCAGTCGCGTCGTGGTGGTTGTGCATCGCGGTCCCGACCTGCTTGAGGTTGTTCTGGCACTTCATTCGCGCCGCCGCCTCGCGCACTTTCTGCACCGCGGGCAAGAGCAGCCCGATCAGGATCGCGATAATCGCGATCACCACCAGTAATTCAATCAGTGTGAACCCCCGCCGGGGCACGGGTGATAGAGGGAAGTGCAACATACGGCCTCTAAACTCGGGAATGAAGTTGGAAAGAGGTACTCGGGCGCGCGAGCAATCTAGTAGTCATGATTCACACCCGGAAGCAAGCCGTCGACAGGACAGTTATACGATAGTGATACTGCTCGTGCGTAAGTACTCTCGCACTTCAACAGTAGCCAGCCGCGCGGATGGACGCAAGTGAACAAAAATAAGCCGTTACGGTTATGCGGCCCCGAGCGGCAGGGGTGTTTGAGAGGCCGAGGGGCGAGAAACCGGGGCGAGGGGAACGATGCCATGCGAACCCGCATCGGCCGCGAGTTTCACAAGTGTGTCGGCCGGTTTCCGGCCGGTTTTCGCAACCCCGAGCGGGCGGTTTCCGCTTCACTTACCGGGGTTCCGTCGGCATAATTAGGCTGATTTGAGTCCCGCGCACCTTCCCTCCCCGCGCGAGCCCCACTCCATGTTTTCCCTGTTCGCAGCTGAACCGACCCGACTTTGTGATCGCGTCTCGCGGCGCGAAGCCATTACGGTTGGTTCGCTCGGCGCGTTTGGGCTTACGCTCCCGACCCCGCTCCGCGCTCGCGAAGCGGACCGCACCCCACCCGTGCGAAAGAAGAGCGTGATTCTGCTGTTCCTGCTCGGCGCGCCGCCGCAACAGGAGACTTGGGATCCGAAGCCGGACGCGCCGGCAGAAG
>JBJSXS010000497.1:0-2581 GCA_046086545.1 Gemmata sp. | reverse complement strand
ACGTGGCTTCTGCTTGTGGCTCTCCAGTTCCTTGGCGGCGGCCTTGAGCGCGTCCCCGACCGGGCCGAAGTCGACCGACGTGTCGAGCTTGGCCTGCCGGGCCGCGAGCGCCAGCGGCGTGCCGACCACGCCCGCGACGCCGACCGGCACCCCGCCCACCTCGACCACTTCCGCCGAGCCGACGAGCGGGCGCGTCGCGCCCGGGGGCGTCGGGAACCGTTCGAGACGGGGGATGATCTTCGGCGCCCCGTCGGCCCCGGGCGCGCCGAGCCCGACCGCGTTGCCCGCAAGGATGTACGGCGGCTGCTCCTTCTGCAGCGCGTAGGCGCCGAGCAGGCTGTCCAGCCCGCCGGTCAGGTCCGTCTGGCCCACGCCGACCGCGACGTACCCCATGTCGCGCAGCGCGTTCATGGTGGCGGTGTACTTCAGCCGCGCCTGGTCACGCACCGCGACCTTCTCGGGGTACAGGTCGCCCAGGTCGATGCCCGCGACCGGCCACCCCTTGTCCCTGAGCCCCGTGATGAACTGCGCCCGGCGCTCGAGCCCGCCGGTCTGCGGGCGGCTGCACCCGCACGGCTGGAGCATCCCGTATGTCTGACCCGTGAACACGATAGCCGCGTCCGGCTTCTGGTTCGCGGGCCAATCCGCGAACAGCGGCCGCCCGCCGACCAGCGTCTCCTTGCTCTTCGGCTGTGCGGGCACCGCCGGGTCGGCCGCGGACAGCACCGCGAACGTCCCGAGCGCGGCTAGAAGTGCGGCAAAAGGAAGGAGGCGCAGCGGCGCGCGCAGGCGGGTTGGTGGCATCGCGGGTCGTCCTCCTGAACGGCGGTAGAATCACTCCCTATCAATCTTTCGGCCTGGGCCCGGCGATGTGTCGAGCAATGCGCCCCCACGCGAAAGGTGCGGGCCGTCACCGGTGCCGGGTCGCGCGGGCTGGGCAAGCGGCCCGCACAACCGGCACGACCGGCACGGGCGCCGCCGTCTCGACCGCTCCCGTTGCGGGTGCTGCGGGGTGCAGGTTACAACCATCAGCCCGGGCCGCCGGAGCCGCGCACCGGGATGCGCATTCGCTGCGGGGCCGCGCCCTTGACCTCGATCACGGCCATGCCGCCCTCGACGGCCCCGTACTGGCGCCCCTTCGGGACGCTGATCTTCAGGCTGTATGAGCCGCGCCCGTCGCGGTCCGGGTTTTTCGCCAGTTCGCACTTCACGTACCGCGGCCGGCACTCGCCCTCGACCACGCCGAGTTCCGTGCCGGGAACCTCCGTGACCAGCTCGAAGCTCTGCTCGGTACCGGCCGAGCCCTTGAACGTGCCCAGGTCAATTTCGGTGCGGCCGCTGCCGAGCCACACCGCGCCCTTGACCCGAGCGGTAACCAGCACCGCCTGCGGCTTCGCGTTGCCGGCGGACAGGTACACGGTGCGCTCCATCTGGCCCAGGTCGAGCCGGGCGCCGTCGGCCTCGCGGCGAACGACCAGGGTGACCCGGTACGCGGCCCGCACCTTCGTGAACTTCTTCTGCCGGGCGAACTCTTGGGCGACGTCCAGCAGTTCGGCCTCGGGCACGCGCTCGACCTTCGTGACCTTCACGAACTCGCCCGGCGCGACCCCGGCGGGGGCCTGCACGTCGTACTTGGGCGGGTCCAGGTCGCCGAACTCGCTGCCCGGGCCGCGGATCGCGGAGTACAGCAGGAACTGGTACTCGCGCTCGGGCGTCTGCGGGTTGATCTCACCGACCTCGACGGTCGGGCGCGACACGGCGCACGCCTCGGACGGGGCGAAGAAGATCTGGAACGAGTGCCCGCCGGTCTGCTCGGTGCCGTCCACCTGGGTCGCGAACGCGGACTCCAGCGGCACCTTCGGGTTCGGGCTGACGCTGAACGTCAGTTCGAGGATGCCCCACTGCTCGGCCCACTTGTCGCCCGGGGCGGGGGCCGGCGGCACCTTGTAGGTCGCGTTCGGGTTCTCGCTGAACTTGTAGTTGATCCACTCCAGTTTGGCGAAATCGGCCGCCGGGTCTGCGACGCCCACGCCGTAGGCGTTGAACAGTCCGACCGGCAGCGCGCCCAGCGCGGTGCGCTGGAGGTAGGACTTCAGCACCGCCGGCGGGATCGCGGCGAGTTGCCCGCCGCTGCACGCGCCGCAGTTCACGCCCTTCAGTTGCATGGTGACGGAGCCCGGGTTCCGGTTCTCGAACCAGAACGCGGCCCGGCGCACCTGCGGTCCCGGCTCGTAAAACCCCTGGAACACGCGGTCCTGCAGGCTGAACTGGAACGGCAGTTCCGCCTTGGCGGGGTCGCCCGACGGGGCCAGAAGCGGCAGGTCCCGGTAACCCGCGTGCTCGGGCTTGAGCGACGGCGGGTCCCAGGCCCGGGTGCTGGTGAAGAACCGCAGGGGCGGCTCGCTGCCGGTCTGCTTGGCGTCACCGGCCTTGCCCGGGGTGTCGTCCGATGGCGGCTTCTGGGTGTACATCGAAAGGAGGGTGACGCCGAAGATCACGCCCATCAGCGCGACGATGGGCACGGCGACCCTGAGCGTCGCTTTCAGCCCGCCCGACGGAGCCGGGCGCGCCGACGCGCTGG
>JBJSXS010000496.1:0-2002 GCA_046086545.1 Gemmata sp. | reverse complement strand
CGCGGCTGGACGCTCGCATCGAGAGCTATGAGCTCGCCGCGAAGATGCAGCGGCACGCGCCCGAGGCGCTGGACCTGTCGCGCGAAGCGCACAGGACCCGCGCGGCGTACGGCCTTGATGAGCCCCCGACCGCGGACTTCGGGCGCCGGTGCCTGCTCGCGCGCCGGCTGCTCGAACGCGGCACGCGGTTCGTGCAGGTGTGGAGCGGCGCCGGGGGGCCCACGGGCAACTGGGACAACCACGGCGACATCATCAAGGAGCTGCCGCCCATCGCGCGCTCGGTCGACCGGCCCGCCGCGGCGCTGCTGCAAGACCTGCACGACCGCGGGATGCTGTCGGACACGCTCGTCGTGTTCAGCACGGAGTTCGGGCGCCAGCCGTTCACGCAAGGCGCGACCGGGCGCGATCACAACCAGGGGACGTCCGTGGCGTGGCTCGCGGGCGCGGGCATCAACGGCGGAACGAGCTACGGCCAGAGCGACGAGTGGAGCTGGCGCACGGAGAGGGACCGCACCTACTGCTACGACCTGCACGCGACGATTCTGCACCTGATGGGCATCGACCACACGCTCCTGTCCGTGCGACACGACGGCACCGACCGGCGGCTGACCGACGTTCACGGGCACGTGATCGAGAAGGTGCTTTCGTAGTCGCGGGACCGGCGCCCCGCCCGCCCCACGACCGTCGTCACCTCTTGATCTGCTGCTCGGCCACGACGAACTCGTACCTGTCGCCGCGGACGGTGACGCGGAACACGGTCTCCTCGATGTCCTCCGCGCGGCGGTTGCGGTAGCTCGTTTCGAGCCGGGCGAGGTCTTCCTCCAGCCCCTTCGGGAAGAACGCGAAGAAGGTCTTGGGGGTGAAGTCCAGCCCCATCGCGCCGGCCACGCCCTGCACCGCGTCGCGGCGGGTGTCGCTGAACTGGATCTTGTTCGCGAGGCCCCGCAGGTCGGCGTCGCTCGCGACCCTCTGCCCGCTCGGGTTGGTGATGTCCCGGACGTACACGCTGTCCTTGCCGCCCGGCACCGGGAACAGCAGTTCGGCGCTCATCGCTTTGAGCTGGTCGAGGTAGTCGCGACCGTTGGCGACCTGGAACCGCAGCACCCAGCGCAAGCCGCGGGCGCGGGTGGAGTCGGCGCCGGTGCCGCCGACGCCGCTGCCCGGGGAGCCGTCGAACCCGGACCCCGGTTGCTTGCCGTCGCCCTTCTGCGAGCCGACCCCGAGCAGCTTCTTGCGCAGGGCGTCGTCGAGCTGGCTGTACGCGGCGGCGTTCGCCGCCGCGACGGGGAGTTTGCCGTTCGGGTCTTCCAGCACGATCTTCTGGATGTTCTCCTTCGCCTGTTCGATGGCGGGCGTGACCGGGACGACGCTCTTCGCGGAGTTCATCGGGGACACGTCGCGCACGAGGTCCGGGTCCGGGTTGCCGCCGGACCCGGACGAGCCCTCGCCCGCGTCGTCCATGCCGCCGACCGCTACCAGTTCCAGCTTCGGGTTCGGGCTGTCGGCGCCGGACATGAGCCGGAACAGCACGTACACCCCAACCACGAGAACGAAGACGTGCAGCAGCACGGCGGACACGGTCGCGAGCGGGAACTCGAGCCGCTTGTTGTAGCGCTCCCAGAACTCTTCCTCCGGCGGCCCCTCCACGACGAACGGCTTCTGCGCCGGTGCGGGGGCGGGTGTCGCGGTGGCCATGCTGCGAACCTCGGTCGAGAAGGGAAGTCCCGGCACCCCCAACATACCCGCACCGAAAGCGTTTGAAAACCGAGAAGGCAACGCCGGCGGCGCGAAGGGCGCAGGACCGATGGCAGAAACCTCATGGCGTCTGTCACCTGACCCGCGCCCTTCGCGCGTCACCCGCGGAGGAATCCGCTCACTTCTTCACTTCGTACTCGGCGTCGATCACGTCATCCGGGCCGTCCTTCTTGCCCTCGGGGGCGCCCGCCGACGGGGTCGCGCCGGCGCCGGCCTTCGAGTACATGTGCTGCGACATGGCCTGGGC
>JBJSXS010000495.1:0-8417 GCA_046086545.1 Gemmata sp. | reverse complement strand
ACCACAATCCAGCGCTGCACTTTTGCTCCGCCCAGCGCTGCACTTTTACTCCGCCGTCAGCAGTCGTCGTGGGTGACGGCCAGCAGGCCGGCGGGACCGTTGACGGCGATCCAGTTGCACCCGAAGGTCGGTTGCGGTTCCGGCCCGACCGCCTCGGCCCCGTTCCCCTGGGCGTCCCGCCGGAGCAGGTACGCCCGGTCGGAGAAGGTCGGCACCGCGATCCGGGTCGCGGTGGCCGAGACGTTGATCCCCCAGAGGCCGGGCCGGCGGTCCACGGCGACCCGTGGCTCGCCGGCCCCGAGGGCGGCGGGGACGCTCCAGACCCGGCCGTCGTAGCAGGCGACGAGGACGCGGTCGGGGAAGCCGGGGTCTGCGACCATCCGCTTGGCCGCACCGCCGACCTTGGACGTGCCGGTCTGCTTCCACCCCCGCTCTGAGTCGATGTACTTGACCTCGGCGTGGTCGTCCCCGACGAGCAGGTAGCGGCCGTCCGCACTCCAGATCAGCCCGTTGCAGTCGCCGGGCGTCTCGACCTGGGCCACGACCCGCCGCTCGCGGGCGTCCAGAATGTAGGTGTACGGGGAGTCCCCGGCCACCGCGAACTGCCCGTCGTGGCCCGGCCGGGGCGAGCAGGTGTTGAGGTAGTCCTCGTACCCGTCCCACACCCACGTCCGGGCCGGGTCGTCCAAGTCGTGGACGATGACCCGCCGGTCCAGCCCGACCGACACCACCCGCCGGCCCGGCCCCGGCAGCGGCATCACGTCGGTGGCGTCGTCCTTGTGGCCCTTGAGTTCCCCCAGGCGGCGACCGTCCATCAGCGACAGCACCTTGACCACCCCGTTGTCGCGGCGTCCCTCAAAACCGGCCCCGACCATCAGGATGTCGCCGGTGGCCTGGTCGAACCGGATCGTCTCGACCAGGGCGGTCTGGGCCATGTACCGGGCCGCGAGGTGGCCGTCCTCGGCCCGCCGGATGGTGACGAACCCCAGGTAGTTGGCCTCGGCCAGGTGCTTCCCATCCGGGGTGAACGCGACCGTCCGGCACGGGGTCGCGGATCGCGGGTCGATCTTCACGGCGTTCTCCTTCGTCGGGCGTCCCTCCCCGACGTGAACGCGGGGCGGGGAGTCGAGGAGGGTCAGGAGGGTGCCGTCATCGACGGCGTTGAGGACGGCGGGGCAGCGGTAGAGCGGCTTGCCCACGTCGCGGGCAAAGATGGCCCCGTGGGACAGCGGGGTGCCCAGGGCGACGACGGCCCCGGCCGAACTCATGAGCAGCGGGTAGTCGGCGGTTTCGATCACCGTGCGGACCAGAATCCGCCCGGCACCGACCTGACCGGCGAGGGACGCCGCCCCCGTGGCCCGGCCGGGAGCCAGCACCTCGGCCGACAACGTCCTCGGCCCGGCCGGGGGGCGAGGCAACGACGAGGTCGTGAGCGACCAGGCCCGCGTCCCCCGAACGGCGTCACCCCGGAGGAGCGGGCCGATGTCGGCCTTCGTCACCGACCAGATGTCGTCCGTCGCCGCGAGGCTCCCGTTCTCCGCGAGGTGCCGCCCCAGACGCAGCACGCACCGCCTCAGAAGGCTCAGGTAGCGGTGCTTGCACTCGTTGTCGTCTTCCGCCAGCCAGGCGACCCGGAGCAGCGGGTCGTCCGCCTTCGCTGCGGGGATCACGATCTGGCCGGCCTGACTTAGCTGGGCCAGTAACACGTCCGGCTGTTCGGCCAGCGTCGGCTGGCTGAAGTCGTGTTCCTCCAGCAGGTAAAACCCGAAGGCGTCGAGGTACGCCCGCACCTCCGCGAGGGCGTGCCGTTCCGCCGGGGGCAACGTCACCTGGGCCTGCACCGCCTCGCTCGCCCGGCCGAACAGACCGAGCCGTTCCACGTTCCGGGGCGAGAACGCCATCCCCGGCGGTGCCGCCATGCGGGCGGCGGTGACCACCCCCTCAAACGGGTTGTTGAAGTACTGGTCGAGGAACACCTCCCACTCGGCCACGCACCGCTCCCAGGCCCTATCGGGGGGCAGGGCCTCGATGTCGCGGCCAAGCCGTTCGGCACGGTCGTCCCACTCGGGGATCAGCGTGTGGCGGTAGTACTCCTCGGCCTTGTGCAAGACATCGGGGGTAAGCTCAAGGTCGCCCCCGCCTTCGGGGGAGGAGTCAAGCCCGAGGATGTACCCGTCCTCGTACCGGACGGACGCCGTCCCCAGGGCGGCGGACAGGCTCTCGCCCCAGAGTGTCCCGACCAGCGGCGGGAGCCAGCCGGGGAAGTAGCTGCTCACCCCCTCCGGCTTCGCGGCCGGGAGGGGGCGGGTGAGGGGCCGGTACTGAAGGAAGACGCAGCCGCCCTGGCCGAGGACGAGTTCAAGGTCCACGGAGCCACCGAGCCTCCGGGCGATGTCCCGGCACGCCGACAACGCGGCCTGGCACGACGGCGAGTCGGTCGGCAACTGGTCCGTCGCGGTCGTGGCACCCGAGGTGACCGCTGACGGCCCCAGGGTGGACAGCACCAGGCTGTCGCGGCCGGCCCGGTAGTCGGACAGGTAAACCCCGCCGGACCCGTCGAGCCGGGGCTGGATCAGGACCGGGATCAGCGGGTCCACACCACCGGTGACCGCCGCACGGGCGTGCCGCCGCACCTGTTCGACCGCGTCGGGCACGCCGCCAAGGTCGGTGCTGACGGAGAGGAACATGCCGGCCATCGACTGCGTGACCCCGTCCTCGACCGTCGAGGACGAGCGGACGACGTAGGCCGGGTGCGTCCCGACCTGTCCGGCGACGACGGCCGTGAGGGCCGGGCCGTCAACCTGATGGTCGGCCGTGACGATCACCGTGGGCGGCACCTTGGCCCCGGCGTTCATCAGCTTCCACAGGCCGAGGGCCTTGTTGCCGCAAGCAGCGGCGTCGAGCGGTCCAGACCCCAGGAGGGCGATCCCGGTCATCACACCTTCCTCCCGACCATCAGGTAGTCCCCCTCCAGGCTGTCGAGCAGGCGGTTCTCGACCGCGAACCCGGACTCCCGGAGCAGGGCCGCGACCTCGTCGGTGGGGTGGACCTGCCCCCGCACCGTGTTGACCATCATGTAAGCCGAGAATAGAGCGTTCTCGGCCGGGGAGGTTCGGGTCCGGTCGAGGTGGACATCGAGGGCGACGACGATGCCGCCCGTGGGGAGCGTGCCCGCCACCGACCGGAGGATGGCCCCGACCGTCGCCGGGTCGAAGTGGTGGAGGCAGTGGTTCAGCATGACCGCGTCCGCCCTGACCCCGGCGTAGCTGGCCGGGGCGGCGATGTCCCGCTCCACGAACCGGACCCGGTCCCCGACTCCGAGGGAAGCCAGAAGCGTTTCGGCGTGCGGCCGGGCGGACGGCACGTCCCAGACCTCGCCGGTGATCCGGGGGTGCCGCCTCGCCAGTTCTCCGAGGTACAGGCCGTGACCACCGGCCAGGTCCAGAACGTGTCGAACGCCCTCCCACTCCGGCAGCGAGGTGACGACGCCGAGGAGTTCACCGGCCAGTTGCATCATGGCCCGGTGGAAGACGGCGTTCGCGTACTCGTCGGCGGGCAGGTTCAGGTCTTGCTGGCCGGACACTGGTCCTTCCGACGCCAGTACGTCTCCCAGCCGCCCCCACAGGCTCCACTGGAGCCGCTCATGCTCGATCAGGTCACCGATGTAACCCGGCCGGCCCCGGACGAGGCACTCGCTCGTCGCTGGGGCGTTTTTGAATGCCACGCCGTCCTTGACCAGCAGTCCCAGGGCAGTCAAGGCGTCAAGGAAGATGGCCGTCTTGATCGGCACCCAACCGAGGGAGGCGGCGATCTCGCCGGCCGATTTCGGGGTGGTCAAGGCGTCGAAGACGCCCGCCGCGTGGGCGTGCTGGAGGAGGGCCGAGTCGCAGTAGCGGTCGGCAAGCTGGAAAATGTCCCTGGGCGTCACTACCGAACGCCTCCGCTTCGTCGTGCTGGTTGGACCCGTGTAGGTCGATAGCCTACCCGATAAACACTGGGGAGTAAAAGGGATTTGAACGAACGCCGAATGGGTGAACCGTGGTGGCAAAGAAGCCGCGATAGCCCCCTAGCTAAGGGCATGATGACCTTCCGCGAGTTCGTTGCTTTGAGGGAAGCCGGGCTGATGTCGATCAAGCCGCCCGCCGGAGGCTTATCAAGGGTCAACCCGTTCCCGATCAGTTCCGCACGCCTCGACCGGATGCGGACGCTTTCCAAGCCTTCCGCTCGCCAGACGCCCCTGGTCGTCCCGAAGCTCAAGGTCTGAACGCCACTCGCGTTAGCCCAACACGCCACCACGCCGATCACCTCGCCGGTGGTCCGCCCACGGTCATCCGGCTTACGATTGCCCGTCCGCCCGCCGGGCGGTCAGGACCGTGAGGTAACCGATGATCAAGCTCTGGAACCCCGAGGGGGCAGGCGACCGGCCGGGGCCGGCCGTGTCCGACGCCGAGTTCATGGCCGAACTGGAGAAGCTCCACGCGGAGCGGCCCGAGGCGGCTGACCGCGACCCGGACCCGGACGGCGGGTCCGTCCTCGACTGCTTGGCCCGGCTCGTCGCAGCCTTCGACGCGGACGACGGCCAGTGCGACGACGTGTACCACGCCACGGTCGGGCTGCTCCACCACCACCTCGGGGGGCGAGCCGTCCGGGCGTTCTGCCGGCACCTCGCCGGGTGCGACGACCGGCACTTCCTCCCCGAGGGGTCGCTGCCGGCGGTCCTCCGCGACATCCGCCGGGCGGCGGGGCGGGCGTGGTCGGCCTCGGGCGAGTGAGCCGCAGCGGACGTTCCCACCGGCCGGTTCCCCCCGCGTGGCTGCGAGTGACGACCACACGGTGCGGGGCAACAGTCCCCGCTGACGGTCCTCCTCGCAGGCCGCGTATTAGGACAGGGCTGGCCGGCGGCTGGAAAGTAACCCGGCTAATAGGGAAGGAGTCCCAAGCCCATTAACAGGTGCCCGCAGCGGGGCAATTAGCCACTTTGCTCCCGGCGGCGGTAATAAAGACCGACGAAGGGGTTCCCAGGCGGGGGTGGCTGGAGCCTCTCGCCGTGGGGCGGACGAACACGAATTACTCCATTTCGCACTTTCATACCCGCCCACGGACGGGTTCTTAGCCACCACCCGGCGGTCTTAGGAACTGCCCTGACACGTCGCCTTGAGGGTTAGTAACGACCTCCAACAGCAGCACTCATCCAGTTGCTGGAAAAAGTCTTGCGACCGACACGGCTTTTCTCGCCGCGACTCGTTTGTCGGGCTGAACCTCCTGGCTAACTCTGATGACGGCTGACGGGGAGTTGCGAGGCATTATCCCCCGCATCCGGGTGACGGTCCTGGCTCCACGGCCGGACGGCAAAGGCCCGCGTCGGGCCGCGACACCGCCGTCACGCCCTCGGTGCGAGAGTCGGGTCGGTCGGTTCATCAGGTCGCCAATGGAGGAGAGATTCGACGGACGAGTCGCCCACGCCCTTGAGCAGTTGGTCGCGGCACTCGGCCACGCCAACGACCACCTCAAGCGGATCGCGGACGCCCTGTCCCCGGAACCGGCAACCGTCGTGGACACCACCTACGTCGCGGGCCGACTCGGCTGCACCCCGACGTGGGTCGCCGCGATGGCGAGCAACGGCACCATCCCGGACGACTGCGTCGTGCCGGGCACGGGTGAGGGGAAGCCCTGGAAGTTCCACCGCGAGCGGATCGACCGCTGGGTCGTCTCGCGGTGACCACACCAACCATCCCGGAGCGGCCCTGGAACGTCCGAGGCCGCTTCCCCTACTCGGTACGATCTGGCATTCCACACAAGGAGAGTCCCATGCCCCGAAAGTCACGGCCCGAGAAACGCAAGGTCGTCATCCCGGTCAACGGCACCCCCGTCGAGGTCACCCTGCACCCCCCGTCCGGCACCCGCACGTCGTGGTACGCCTACTGGGCCGGACTGGTGTCGAGCCGGTCCACCGGCCAGGCCGACCTTCAGGCGGCGATCCGGGCCGTCGAGGGGATGCTCCGCAACGGTGGGCAGCGGGCCGAACTGGCGGACGCCGTGCTGGGCGACGACGAGTTTGAACGCATCCAGCGGGTCCACTTCGGCCGCAAGACCGACCCCGCCGACCAGGCAAGAGCGGCGAAGACACTGGAAGCGTGTGTGGAAGCCATTGACGCATTCAAGAGGGTTTCCGGGCTGTCCCACGTCGCCGCCGCGACCCCGGACGACTGTGCCCGGTTCCAGCGGTACGCCCTCAAGCTGCCGGTGAACTGGCGGAAGAAGCACCCCAAGAGCAAGGCTACCAACAAATTGGTCCGCCCGAACACGGTAGTGAAGTGGAGCCGGATGCTCCAGGCCGCGTTCGGCCGGGCCGACCGCAACGCCGGCAAGAAGTGCGTCCGGGGTATCGTCCCCGAGGCCAAGTTGCTGACCGGCAACCCGTGGACCCGGTTCACCTGGGTGGAGGGCACCGATCCGGCGATCCGGCAGTTGGACGCCGGGGAGTTGCTGTCGTTCCTGTCGCATCTGGAAGGGGAGTGGCCCGGCGTGCCGGTCGCCGCCCTGGCGGCGAAGGTGTTCCTGTGGTCGTGCTGCCGCAAATTGGAGGTCGCCGGGCTGACCTGGGACGCCCTCCGGGTCGTGAAGGACGAGGTCCACTTTGAGGTGGTGGGCAAGTGGGGGGTGGAGCGGTGGTTCCGCATCCCCGACCCGCTGTACCGCGACCTCCTTGCCCAGAAGACGGCCAGCCCGTTCGTGTTCGCGGCCTACTCGGACCAGATTCGGCGGGTCCACGCCGGCAACCCCGGTTGCCTGAGGAAGATACGGCCGGAGTTCGACCCCAAGAACTTCGGCCGCTGGTTCTACGAGCGGATGAAGGAGTGGTCGGCCAGGCAACCGGGGGGCCACGCCGGCGTCCACGTCTACCGCAAGACGGCGTTGCAGTTCGCCCACGACGGCGAGGACGGGGAGGCCAGCCAGCGGGTCGCGGCCGACGCGGGGGTGAGCGAGGGCGTGCTGCTCGGGCACTACGTCCGGCCGAAGCTGTGGCGGAAGAGCAATCGGACCTTCCGCCGGGTTCTCGCCGGCCTCCCGCCCGAGGTCGTCACCCGGTACGGTCACGCGGAGAACGACCGCACCCGGCTGGAGCGGGAGATCGAGGCCGCGAAGGACGCGGGGGACTGGACGCGGGTGGCGGAACTGGCGACCCGGCTGGGAAGCCTGGGTCGGTCGGACGACCAGAAGGCGGGCTGACGGACGGCAGGGAGTGGACGAAACGAGCGAGGCCCGCCACGGTTGGCGGGCCTCGCTCGTTTCCCGGCCCGCCATCCGCCCGAGGCGTCAGGGCACGGGTTTGTGAAATCCTGTGAAATGGTCGGGAGGGTGCGAAAGTCGATTTCACAAGCCTACAAATGCAGAAGCCGCAAGTGTCCTGTTCGGAAGCACTTGCGGCTTGTGAAATCAGCGAGGACGACGGGACTCGAACCCGCAACCACCGGATCGACAGTCCGGTACTCTAACCAATTGAGCTACGTCCCCAATCAACCAAATCTTAGAGTTGCGTGGCGAACCCGACAAGGGCTCGCACGCAGTTCTTTTCGGCAAACTGACGCCCCAAGCGGCACTAACTTTCGGCGACCACCGGGTTCTTCAGTGTGCCGATGCCCTCGATTTCAACTTCCGCAACGTCGCCGGGCTTAAGCAGGATCGGAGGCTTCCGGGCGATGCCCACCCCGGGCGGGGTGCCCGTGAAGATCAGGTCGCCGGGTTCCAGGGTGATGACCTGCGACAGGAACGCGAGCAGGTGCGGCACCCCGAAAATGAACTCCTTCGTGTTCGAGTTCTGGAGCGTTGTGCCGTTGAGGCGGAGTTGCACCTGGAGTTTGTGCGGGTTCGTCAGCTCGTCGGCGGTCACCAGTACCGGCCCGATCGGGGCGAACGTGTCGAACGTCTTACCGATGATCCACTGCTTCTCCTCGCCGCGGAACTGCCAGTCGCGGGCGCTCACGTCGTGCCCGACCGTGTACCCGCCCACGTACTCGAACGCGGCGTCCGTGTTGGGTATGTGCTTGCCCGTCTTCCCGATCACGATCACCAACTCGGCCTCGTAGTCGACTTTCTGTGCGACCTTCGGCAGAACGATCGGGTCGCCGGGGCCGATCAGCGTGTTCGCGAACTTGCCGAACACCACCGGTTCCGTCGGGATCGCCTTCCCGCCTTCAATCGCGTGGTCGCGGTAGTTCAGCCCGATGCACAGGATCTTGCCCGGGTTCGGCACCGGCGGCAGCACCTTGACCGCGTTGGCCGCGTACTTCACGGCACGCTTGCTGGAGGCCGCTTCCGCGGCGACCTTGCGCACGGCCGGCGAGGCCGCGAGCAGCGCTTTTACGCAGGCGGGCAAGCCCGGGTCTGTCGCGTGCAGGTCGATGTACCCGTCGCTG
>JBJSXS010000494.1:0-8731 GCA_046086545.1 Gemmata sp. | reverse complement strand
CGGCGCCGCCGGCCAGCACCTCCTTCGCGCGCTCGTGGGTGATGGCCGTCAGCTTGAACTGCTCTTCGGAGCTCTTCGCCTGTCCCTCGGCCTCCACGCGGGCCGCGGTCAGGTTCGCCTTGCCCACCGGGTCCAGCAGCGGGACGAGGTGCAGCACCGGGGTGCCGGCCTTCACCGCCTGCCCGGCGCCCGGCGCGGCGCCCGGCTTGAGCGTGCCGGCGAGCGGCGCCGATACCACGAGCGACTTGCCCGGCGGGACCGTCACCTCGCCGCCGTACACGCGCTGCCGCGGCATCGGCTTGCGCGCCGCCGGCGCGGTGCGGACCGCGAGCTTCGCCTCCGCGTCGGCGGTGAGAACGACCGTGGCGGCCTGGTCTTCCTTGAAGGGGTTCGGCACGGCCGCCTGCACGCCCGGCGGCGCCGGCCTCGCGCCCTCGGGGGGCTTCGAGGCGAACAGCCACCACGCCGCGCCGCCCGCGCCCGCGACGACTGCGGTCCCGATGACGCCGGCGATCACCCCGCTGCGGTAACTCATGGCGTGGCTCCGAGCAGGTGCCGGTTGCGGGGCGGCACCGCGAAACGGCGCGCGGCCGCGCCGCACGCAACCGGGGGCCGCTCGGCAACCGGCACCTACTTCAGCCGCCGGCCCACGGCGCGCTCCAGTTCGGCCCACGCGCGCCGCAGGTCGGCGCTCAGCTGCGCCTCGCGGGCGTAGGTGTCGATCAGCTGCCGGTTCGACTCCAGCACGATCAGGTAAGTCGCCCCGCCTTTTTCGAAGGCGGCCTCCGCGCGGCGCAGCGCGGCTTCCACCTCGGGCCGGGTCTTTTTACGGAGCAGGTCCAGTTCGGCGCGGGCCTGCTGGAACCGCGCGTACGCGGTGCGCACGTCGAGCCGGATCTGGTCCTCGACGGTCTGCTGCCGCCGGGTGAGCTGATCGAGTTCCGCTTCGGCCCGCGCGATGCCGCCCTGGTTGCGGTTGAAGATCGGCACCGTCATGCGCAGCGCCGGACCGAACTCGTGCCCGGTCGCGCGGCCGCTGCTCGCGTCCAGGATGCCCAGGAGCCGGACCCACCCGAGCCGCGCGACGCGCAGGCGCTCCGCGGCGGCACGGGCCGCGTGCGCGGCGGCCTCGGCGTCGGGCCGGGCCGCCACCGCCTCGCCCACCAGCGCGTCGAGATCGGCCGGGAGCCGCGGGTCGAACGCGACGCTCTCGGGCGGCAGCGGCACAGGGCTCGCGCCCAGCCCCATGAGCAGCCGCAGCCGCTCCTCCGCGACCGGCACCTCGTACCCTACGCGCGTGAGGTCCTGCCGCGCCTGGAGTGCGTCGATGCGGGCCGCGGACACCTCCAGCGCGCTGGCGTCGCCAGCCTTCAGTCGCGCCTCCGCGAGTTCATGTATGCGCTCGCGCACCGCGACGGCGCGCTCCGCGACTTTGACGCGGTCGTGCGCGAGGTGCAGGTCGGCGTACGCTTGGCGGGTGTCGCGGATCAGGTCGAGCGCGAGCTGCGTGAGCCGTGCCGCGGCCCGCTCGCTCTCCGCGCCCGCAACTTTCAGCCGGAGCGGCCGGAGCCACACCGCCTCCACCGGGAACTCGATCAGGTACTTGAACGGCTTGTGCGCGACCGGCCATAAGTACACGAGCTCCGGGTTCGGCAGCAGCCCGGCCTGCACCAGATCGGCGCTCGTGAGATCGAGTTCGGTGAGTGATTCGTGGAACTGCGCGTTGTTCCACAGCGCGACGATGACCGCCTGGTCTTCCCCGAGCGGTTCGCCCCGCACCAGGGCGTCGGGCACCACGCGGTCACCGGGCCGCGGGCTCGGGACCGCCGCGCCGAACCGCGCCGCGACCGCCTGCGACACGCGCCCCGGGCCCGCCCCGGGCGGCGCCTTGCACCCGGCGAGCGCGCACAGCACCGCGCCGCAGGCGGCGAGCGGCAGTTTGCGGGAGCGCGCCATACCAAGCCGCACCGGTTTGAGGGGCGCAACGCGAGCGGCGTCGGCGCGTACACACCGGTCTTATCGGCAATCCGGGCGGGGCGGGCGACAAATTCCGGTCCGGACCGCCTTTCGGGTTAAGTCGTGCCGACAACCGGTTCCACCGCCCAGCGCCCGCGCCGGCCGCTCGGCCCGCCGGTCGCCCCGGTAATTGACGGGCGGGACGCTGTCGGCGCCGGCGGGCCACGCCGCTCACGGCCCGCCCCACAGCCACGCCAGCAGGTCCGGAGCCCATTCGTAGTCGGGAACGATCAGGTCCGCGCCGGCCGCGATGAGCGTGCCGCGCTTGGCGGCGTTCACGCCGCGCTCGCCCGCGGGGTTGCTCGCCACACCGACCGCCACGCCGCCGACGCGCTTGACCTCCTGGGTTTCGACCACCCCGTCGCCGAAACCGATCAGCTCCTCGCCGCGGGCACCGACCTCCCGCAGCACCATCTCAATGACGTCGCGCTTGCGGAACGTCGCATCGTTGTCCTTCGGGGCGGAGACGCGCCGCCCCAGAAAGGGTGCCAGCTCCAGGAGCTCGACTTCGCGCGCGACGTGCGCCAGGTCGGTGCCGCTGGCGACGTACACCGGGACGCCCCGCGCCCGGAGCAGCGCGAGAACGCCGTGGGCGTTCGGCACCGCCCACGCGCCCGGCCGCGCCCGGCCGGACTCGAGTGCGGCCCACCGCCCGCGCACCACGTCCATCAGCGCGCCGAGGTACTGCCGAAGGTACTCGCCCGGGTCCGCCGGGGTGCCGCCACGGGCCGCCACCTCCTGCGCGAACCGCTCCATCTGGCGCATCGTGGGGTGGCCGTTCAGCGCCATCACGAGCGCGTCGAGGTGCTTCGCGCACTCGGCTTCGGGTTCGCGAATCAGGTTCTGCTCGCGCAGCCGCGCGAGCATCAGGCCCACCATGACGGCGGGCCACCCCTCGCGGATGAGCGAGAGCGTGCCGTCGAAGTCGAACAGCGCGGCCTTGAACGTCCCCCGGCGGACGGTTTCATTCACCAGCTCGACAGAGGGCGGGAGTTTCATGCGACGCGTTTTCTTGGTCAGCCGCAGCCCGCCGGGGCGCGCCGCGCGTTCGGGCTTGCTCACCTTGCCCGGGTTGGGTATTCAACCGCATTCTACCCAAACGGGCGCACGGAGGCGGCACATGCGGGGGCGGTGGGTCGATGCGCTGTGGCTGCTCGCCGTCGGGGCCGCGTCGTCGGTGTGGTGCGTGACGGCCGCCGCGCAACTCGGGGCCACGTTCGACGAGCCGCTGTACGTGAAGGCGGGCCTCACCAGTTGGCGCACCGGCAGCAACAAGCTGCTCATGCGAGCGGGCACCATGCCGCTGCCCATCGACGTGCAGACGCTGCCCGCGTACCTGTGGGAGCGGCACCGGGGGCGCGAGTTCGACCCGGTGCTGGAGCTGCACACCGTTCTGCCGCTGTGCCGCGCGACCAACCTCGTGTTCTGGTGGCTCGCGCTGGCATACTCGATGCGCCTGGGGCGCGCGTTCGGCGGCGCCTGGGGCGGGCGCGTCGCGGTCGCGCTGGTCGGGTGCGACCCGAACTTCCTGGGGCACGCGGCCCTCGCGACGACGGACGTCGCGCTGCTCGCGACGATGCTGATGCTGGTGTACCACACGCACCACCGGTACGCGCCGGGTGCGAGCTGGACGCGCCGCGTGCTGGTGCCCGGGCTGCTGTACGGGGCCGCGGTCGCCGCGAAGGCGTCGGCTATGGTGTTCGGCGCGCAGGCGCTGTTCGTGCTCGGGCTGTGGAACCTCGCGCGGGCCGGCGCGCTCACCCCGCCCGAAGGGGCGTCGCCCTGGGGGAAGGCGCTGCACGTCTGGCGCGCGACGTTCCAGTTCCGCAAGGACCTCGTCGCGACGGCGCTGGTCGGGTTCGTGTTCGTGTTCGCCTACTGCGGGTGCGACTGGGGCACCGAGCCGACGTTCATCCAGTGGGCCGACGGCCTGCCCGACGGCGACCTGAAGCGGGCGATGGTGCCGGTGAGTCGCGAGCTGAAGATCTTCACCAACGCGGGCGAGGCGCTGCTGCAGCAGATCAAGCACAACGTCCGCGGGCACGGCACCTTCCTTCTGGGCGAGTGGCACCACCGCGCGACCCCGGCGTATTTCCCGGTCGCGCTCACCATGAAGGTGCCGCTGCCGGCGCTCATCCTCTTCGCGGCGGCGCTCGTCGTTCACCCGCGGCGCCTGCTGCTGCCGACCGCGGGCGTCGCCCTCGTGCTGTTCGCGTTCACGCCCAACTGTCGCGTGCAGATCGGCATTCGGTTCGTGTTCCCGCTCATGGCCCTCACCTACGTCACGGTGGCGGCCGCGGTCGCGCGGGCGTGGGCCGAACCGGGCGCGCGGGCCGTGCCCCGGTGGCTGGTCGCGGCGCTGCTGGCGGCGCTCGCGGGGACCGCCGCGTGGGTGTGGCCGCACGGGCTGAGCTACTTCAACCAGGCGTGGGGGGGGCGGGCGGCCGGCAACTCGCTGCTGCACGACTCGAACTACGACTGGGGCCAGGGGCTGCCGGAGTTGCGCCGGTGGAACGCGGCGCACAACGGTGATGAGCCCCTCGCGGTCTGGTACTTCGGCACGGACCCGGACATCGTTCGTCCGCCGCTGGTGTGGGCGCGGCTGAGCCACCTGCCCGTCGTGTCGGACGCAGACGTGCCGCACCACTGCCCCACGAAGCTCCTGGCGGTGTCGGCCGCGCTTTTGAGCAACAACCCGGCGATGACCCCGGCGCACAAGGTGCGGCTCGACTGGGTGCGCGGGCAAGAGCCGGTCGCGCGGACCACGCACTTCGTCATCCTGCGCCTGCGCGACTGACGGGCGGCCGCAGACTCGCACCTCGCCCGGGGGCCGGCGGTCTGCGGTTCGTCGCGGTCGCCTCCGCCCGCGGCGGACCGCCCGCGGCGCTCCCTCACTTCGCCCGCGGGGCGGGCGCCGCCGGGGCCGGGCGCGCCGCGGTGTGTACCAGCGTGAACGCGTCCAGCACCTCGCCCCTCGTGTCGACCTGCCAGCCCCGAAGGGTGCGGCCCTCGATCTCGATCACGAGGCTGCTCGGCACGGCGAGCCCGCGCTTGCCCTTGTTCGCCTCAAACGGCACCATCGCCGGGTGCGCGAACCGGCCCGCCGGGCGCGTGCCCCCGGCGCAGCCCGCGACGACGTACAGCGTCCCGCTGTTCGGCCCGGGAACTTTCGTGACGGGCGACGTGCGGCCGTCGCCGTCGAAGGCGAAGTGCTTCGCGCGGTCGAGCGTGTCGCTCTTGCCCGTGAGGCCGCGCAGGAGGTGCGAGCGCTGGTACGAGTGGTCGTGGCCCGACAGCGCGAGATCGACGCCGAAGGTGTCGAACAGCGGCACCAACCGCTCGCGCAGGCGCACCAGCGGTTCATTGCCGTCGCTGTTGTAGTTCCCGTCGCAGTACTGCGGGAAGTGCTGCACCACCCACAGCCACTGCCGCCGCGTGCTGGCCAGATCCTTTTCGAGCCACGCGAGCTGCCGCTTCCACCCGACGTGGGACTCGTCCAGCGTCTCCTCCATCCACTCCTTCCACGGGTCCATCACGACGAGGTGCAGGTTCCCGATGTCCGCGGAGTAGTACAGTTGGTTCCGCGACGGCACCCCGCCGGCCCGCCCGTCCGTGTTCGTGGTGAACAGGTACTTGTACGCGGTGTCCATGTCGTGGTTCCCGGTGCAGGGCCACAGCGGGACCGAGACCAGTTCGTCCTTGTAAACGTTAAAGAACGCGGCCTGGTACTGCTCGTCGGTGCCGAACGGGTATGCGTTGTCGCCGAGCAGGACGATCCCATCCAGCGGCTTCCCGGAGTTGAACTTCCGGAACCCGTTGCGCACCTTCACCGGGTCCGGCACGTCGGTCGCGGCGAGCACCGCCTTGAGGTCGTCCGCGCGCGGGCGGTTGCTGCCGGAGTCGCCCAGCAGCCAGAACCGGAGCCTGCGCTCGGCGCCCGCCCTCGGCGCGGTGCGGAACCGGTGCCGCTCGTCCGCGCCGCACAGGATCGCGCGGTCGGCCTCGAGCGCGTAGTAGTACACCGTGTCCGGCTCCAGACCGTCGACGGTGGCTTGCCAGTCGCGGCAGTTCGCGAAGTGCGTGGTCGGCTCGCTCGCGGCCACGCACTTGTCGAGCCGGTCCGGGCTCGTGCCGTACCGCACGACGGACGTGTGGCGCACGGTCGCGTCGGTGCGCCACCGGATCGTGACACCGTCGGGGCGCATCACCTGCAGGTACGGGCCGCGGCGCAGCTCGGCCGCGGGCGCGACCCCGCCGGCGCACAGAGCGACCATCAGGGCGACGGTGCGAGTGGCGTTCATGGTCAGCGCGTCACCCGCACGAGTTCGACGCCGTGGTCCTCGACCTTTAAGCCCGCGGTCTTGCCGTCGACCTTCAGCGGCACCCACTTCTTCGCGCCGCGGTCGAAGACCTCCGCGCTCCTGGGCGCCGCGGCGAACGCGAGCTTCACCTCCTGCGATTCGTAGGGGTTGTGGTTCGCGAACACCAGCACGTCGCGCCTCTCCGCGTCCGCGAAGGTGCCGACCAGCCCCTCGCCGCTCGTAATCTGGAACCAGTTGTCCTTCGGCACCTCCTTGAGGCCGCCGGGCACGGCCGCCGGGGTCGGTTCGTTCTTCGCCGTCTTGGTGATCGCGGTCGAGTACACCGCGGTCGGCACGCCGATTTTCATGAGTTCGTCGCCCACGGCGGCGAACCGCTCGTTGACTTTCTTGAGGTCTTCACCCAGAGTTGTGAGTGCGAACGACTTCGGGTCGGTGATGTTACCAGCGAAGTGGTAGAAGACGCCCTTCAGCCCGAAGGGCACGCTGGTCGCGAACGTGTACCCGACGCGGTTCGGGTTGCCCTTCCCGACGATGCCGGAGGTCGCGTCGTCGTACCGCAAGAAGCCCACCTTCTTCGCCTGCGCGGTCGCCAGCGCCTTGTTCAGGTGGTCCCAGTGGCCGCCGCGCTTCCAGTGGAAGTCGTAGTACCCGAACAGGTCCGCCCCCTCGACGCGGTTGATGCGGTTCATGTACGTGGTGCCGACGTACGCGGCGTGGTTCGGGTCCCACTCGTGGACGCTCTTCACGTCCCGCGTGCGCCCGGCGAAGGTCGCGTCGGTGATGTTGTCGCTCCAGCAGTGGTAGCCGTAGATCACGTCGCTGTCGCGCAGGCTCTCGCACAGCTTCCGGGCCGCGTCCGGCGCCTTGTAGACGTGGTGGGCCGGGACGAGCAGGTCCACGAAGATCTGCATGTCGTGTTTCTTGCAGATCTCGGCGCGCCACGGCTCGTACTGGCACAGGATCACGTTGAAGTGCGCGGACCTGGCGCTCTTCACGAGCAGCTCGAACTGCTCTTTATCGGTGGGCAGGTTGTCGCCGGCGTAGCCGTGGTTGTAGACGATCGCGAACCGCTTGGGCTGGCGCTTGGCTTCGGGCGCGTCGGCCGCGAGCACCGGCGCGGCGACGAGGAACGCGAGGGGTGCGAGTGCGAGGCGCACGGCGGGAGCCTCCCGGGTGGTGGTGATCGACGGGGGTGTCAGTGTAGCGGTTGCCCGCGGCGAGCAACACGAAGAAGCGGTGCAATGTGGGGCCGGGTGTCGGTCGGTCGAGCTGGGCCGTGACCACGACGTAATCGATCTGGCGGTTGGCCGGGGCGGTCGCCAGCAGGAACCCGTCGGGCCGCGACGAACTTCCCCCGCGTGCGGAACCGGTGCCGTCCCGTTCCCACAGCGCCTTGCGCGGTGACGAGGTGGGCGGCGTGCGCCACGGGGCGCGCCCGGGTTGCAGAGTTTTGCAGGGCGGGCGCGGAGAGTTGCGAAAGGCCATTCGAGCCCGTTCCCGGGGGCCGGGTGAGGGGCGCGCGCGCCGCGCTCACCCGCCGGCGGCGCGCGGGGCGAACTCGCTTAACGGGAACTGCGCCGCCTCGTCCCGTTCCTTCAGCAGCTTGTACGCCTTCATCTTCTTGTACAAGGTGACGCGGCTCACCCCGAGCATCTGCGCGGCCCGGGTGCGGCTCTGGTTCGACTTCTCCAGCGCGCGGAGGATGTTGGCCCGCTCGGTCGCCTCGCGCGTCTGCTTCAGGGTGCCGTCGAACCCGCTGGGCATCGGCAGCGCGGCCGCCGGCGCGTCGGCCCGGCTCAGCACCTGCGGCGACAGGTGGTGGACCTTCAGCTCGTTGCCGGCGCTCGTGAGCACCGCCTGCTGGACGACGTTCTCGAGCTGCCGGATGTTCCCGGGCCACGGGAACGATTCCAGCGCGCGGAGGGCCTCCGGGCAGACGCTGTACAGCCGCTTGCCGTACTTGGTGCCGTACCGCGCCACCATGCCGCGCACCAGCGGGCCGATGTCCTCGGGCCGGTGCCGCAGCGGCGGCAGGTGGAAGCTGATCACGTGCAGCCGGTAGTACAGGTCGCGGCGGAACGTGTTGCGCTCGACCGCGGCCCCGAGGTTCCAGTTGGTGGCGGCGATGATCCGCGCCTTGCACACCTGCGTCTCGTTGCTGCCCACCGGCTCGAACTCGCCGGTCTCGATGACCCGCAGCAGGTTGGCCTGGTGCTCGAACCCGAGCGTGTCGATCTCGTCCAGCAGGATGGTGCCCTCGCCGGCGGCGGCGAACTTGCCCACCTTCGGCGCGTCGGCACTGGTGAACGCGCCTTTCGCGTGACCGAAGAACTCGCTGGCGATCAGGTTGCCGGACAGCGTCCCGCACGACACCACCAGGAACCGGTTGGCGC
>JBJSXS010000493.1:0-2873 GCA_046086545.1 Gemmata sp. | reverse complement strand
GACTCGCCCGGGACGACGACGCACGCGCCGCGGGTGGTGGAGCCGAGGTTGCCAAGAACCATGCCGAAACAGTGGTAGAACGGCACCGGCACGCACACGCGGTCGCTCTCGGTGTACCCGAGGCGCTCGGCAACGAAGTAGGCGTTGTTCAGGATGTTGTGGTGCGACAGTGTCGCCCCTTTCGGGACCCCGGTCGTGCCAGACGTGTACTGAATGTTAATCGGGTCGTCGCACTGCAGCCGGCGCTCGGCCGCGGCGAGTTGCGCGTCGCTCACCCGGTCGCCCGCGGCGAGCAGTTGCTCGAACTCGGTGTCGATGACGAGCGCGTCGCGAAGGGCCGGGCAGCGGCCGCGCACCTCTTGCAGAAGGGCGAGGTAGTCGGTTTGGCGGAACCCGCGGGCGAGGCACAACAGGCTGACGCCGCTCGTGTTGAGCGCGAACTCCAGTTCGACCGCCTTGTAGGCCGGGTTGATGTTCACCAGAATCGCGCCGACGCGCGCGGTCGCGTACTGAAGCACCACCCACTCGTACCGGTTCGGGGCCCACACGCCCACGCGGTCTCGCGGCTTCACGTTGCGAGCGACCAGTCCCCTCGCGGCGCGCGTCACGAGGTCCCACAGTTCACGGTAGCTGGCGCGAAAGTGCTGGTGCCGCACGACGAGTGCGTCGCGGTCGCCGTGCGCGTCTACCGTGCGGCGCAGGTTGTCGCCGATGGTCTCGCCCAACAGCGGGATCGAGCTAGCGCCGTGCGCGTAGGAGAGGGTGGACATGATTCGAGATTTTGCGCGTGTGCCACTCGGCCCGCAAGCGGCGGCCCCTTGTTTCGCGCCGGCGGTCGGGTATTCTCACCGCACTCTCGGAAATGCGTTTAGCTCGTGGGCGTGCCAAAGGACGGCGTCGCGTCGGACGGGAGAGCGCCCGTCAGCGCGGCGCCAGCCCCGCGCCAGAGGACCACAAGTAGACGCTGACGGAGAGCGCCGGGCCGTGGCGCGATCCGCGGCCCGGCTCGTTTGCACACAGCGAGACCGCGATGACCGCCGACGAGTTCCGCGCGTACGGACACAAGGTGATTGACCTCATCGCGGACTACCGCGCGGGCGTCGCGGCGCGCCCGGTGCGCGAGCCGAGTACGCCGGGCGCCGTTCGCGCACAACTCCCGAGTGAACCGCCGACCGAAGGCGAGCCGTTCGCCGCGGTGCTCTCGGACCTCACCACCATTCTCATGCCCAACATGCTGCACTGGCAGCACCCGCGCTTTTTCGGGTACTTCCCGTCCAACGCGGACCTCGCCAGCGTCCTCGGCGACTTCCTCAGCACCGGTCTGGGTCAGCTCGGCCTGAACTGGCAGTCGAGTCCGGCCCTAACGGAGTTGGAGCAGCTCGCGTGCGATTGGATGCGGCGGATGGTCGGCCTGAGTGACGCGTGGAGCGGCGTGATTCAGGACACCGCGAGCACCGCCACGCTGCTCGGGCTGCTGTGCGCACGCGAACGCACCACGAACTTCTCACTCGGCCGCGGCGGGCTTCAGGCGGAGCCTAGCCCTCTGGTGGTTTACGTCTCGACCCAAAGTCACAGCTCGGTGGATAAGGCGGCGCTGCTCGCGGGCTTCGGGCGCGAGAACGTGCGCGCGGTTCCCGTGGACGGGACGTTCGCCATGCGGGCTGACGCGCTCGAAAGCGCTGTGAGCGAAGACCTCGCCGCGGGCAAGGTGCCGTGCGCGGTGGTCGCAACCACCGGCACCACTGCTTCCACCGCACTCGACCCCGTAAGGGGGCTTGCGGACGTCGCCCGGCGGCACAACCTTTGGCTGCATGTCGATGCCGCGATGGCCGGCTCCGCGATGATTCTGCCCGAGTGCCGGTGGATGTGGGACGGCATCGAAGGGGCCGATTCGCTCGTCCTCAACCCACACAAGTGGCTCGGCGCGGTGTTCGACTGCTCGCTGTTCTACGTGCGCGACACGCAGCACCTCGTTCGCGTGATGTCCACGAGCCCGAGCTACCTGCGCTCCGCGGCCGACGGGCAGGCGCCGAACTACCGCGACTGGGGCATCGCGCTCGGGCGGCGCTTCCGCGCGCTCAAGCTGTGGTGCCTCATCCGCTCCGAGGGCGTCGCCGGCCTGCGGGCGCGGCTGCGGCGCGATCTCGACAACGCCAAGTGGCTGGCGGACGAAGTGGCCCGTGCGCCGAACTGGAAGGTGCTCGCGCCGGTCCCGCTTCAAACGGTTTGCGTGACCCACGACCCCCCGGGGCTCGGTGGCGACCGTCTCGACGAGCACACGCGCTCCTGGGCCGCGCGGCTCAACGCGTCGGGCGCGGCCTACGTTACTCCCGCGGTGCTCGCTGGCCGGTGGGTGGTGCGCGTGTCCGTCGGCGCGCTTGCGACCGAGCGCGCCGACGTCGAAGCGGCATGGGCCGCGATGCGCGCCGCCGCTGAAGGTTGAGTCGTTTCTATTCTGCCTCCTCTCTCCGAGACCCTTCATGAACGATGCAGTTGTTGGCGAATTCCTGGGCACAATGATCCTCATCCTGCTAGGCAACGGCGTCGTGGCCGGGGTGCTGCTCAACAAGTCGAAAGCGCAGAACGCCGGCTGGATGGCGGTCACCGCGGGCTGGGCGTTCGCGGTGATGGCCGGCGTGTATACGGCGCGGGCGGTTGGTGCACCCGGGTTCATCAACCCGGTGGGGCCGCTCGCCGGGGTGCTGACCGGGAGCCTGGCCGCGGGAAAGGCGTTCGCGTTCGTCGCGGCCGAGTTCGCCGGCGCGCTCGCCGGGGCCGCGCTCGTCTGGCTGCACTACTTCCCGCACTGGGCGGCGACCCCTGATCCCGAACTGAAGCGCGCGTGCTTCTGCACCGCGCCCGCGATCCGCAGC
>JBJSXS010000492.1:0-3031 GCA_046086545.1 Gemmata sp. | reverse complement strand
CAGCCCGGTGTAGGTCGATCCGCCCTTACCCTTCTGTCGCGCCACGGCGGACGCGACCAGCACGGCCGCGCCCGCGTCGCAGAACCGGCGGCACACGGTCGCGGCGGTTTCGAGTTGTTCGCGCTTCTCGCCCTTGCCGTCGCCCACGGTGAATCGCTGGATGTAGTCCAGCGCCAGCACGTTCGCGGCGAACGCGGTCCCGGCGGCGGCGACGTGTTCGAGGGCGAAGGGGGCGTTCAGGAACGCCAGACGGCCGGCGACGGGTTCGAGGGACGCCACGGCCGCCCGCACCCGGTCCAACTGGTCGGCGGTCAGCGTGCGGTCGGCAATCGCGGTCAGCGGGACCGCAGCCAGGCGGGACGCGACGCGCTCCACGAGCAGCGCCGGCACCATCTCCACGTTCGCCACGAGCAGCCGCGCGGCCGGGTTCATCCGCAGCATGTCGATACCGACTTGCAGAATCGCGGCCGTCTTCCCCCCGCCCGGCGCGCCCCCGAACAGGATCAGCCGGCCGGGGCGCACGTCCAGGGCGGCGAAGGGTTCGGGCAGCGCGTAGCGGACGGGCGGTTCCCCGCGCTCCACGTCCGCGAACCATGAGCCGAACAGGTCCGCGCCGGTGGTGAAGGTCGGCGTCATGTCGGCCCCCCTTCGCCTTGACCGGTGTGCTGGCGGCGGGCGTGTTCAATGCCGCACGCAATCTGCCGGTCCACGTCCTTCGGCGTCAGCCCCGCGTCGCGCCCCGGTTCGGTGAGCAGGGCGGCCACGAGCGAAGGGGGCGCGCCCTGTTCGGTCAGCCAGGCGGCGCAGCGGAAGAGCGTCTGGTGTCGTTGCCCCTCGTCCACGCCGAACCGGAGCAGGTCGAGGAAGTAGCGCGGGGCGCGCTGGTCGGGAGTGCCGGCGCACGCACCCCGCCGTTCGGCGCGGGCCTCGGTGGCGCGGGCGGTCGCGGCTTCGGCTTCGCGCCAGTCGTCCGCCAGCTTCGCGGGGATCGTCCGCACGGCGGGGATGCCGTCCCCGGCCGGGTGCTTCGCGTGTTCGAGGATGCCAGCCGGGTTCATCTGGAACAACGATTCCGATGCGACGAAGCGCTTGAACAGCCCGGTGCGCGGGTGCCGGGTGTTTGGCAGTCGGATGATGTGGGCGATGTCGTATACCGAAGTGTCGATCGTCACTTCGGCGCGGGCGGCGAGCAGTTCCGCGAACGTCCGCGCCGTCCGCTGAAAGCCCACGGCCGGCGGCGGGTTGTGGGCGAGTTCGACCAGAACGTGAAACCCCTTGCCCCCGGAGAAGTAAACCGGCACGTCCCCGACCGTCTCCGGGTAGCGCTGGTAGAGCGCCGTCACGAGCCGGCGGGCGTCAGCCAGCGCGTCGGCCAGGTCGGCGCGGTCGAT
Source organism: Gemmata sp. (assembly GCA_046086545.1). GTDB lineage: Bacteria > Planctomycetota > Planctomycetia > Gemmatales > Gemmataceae > Gemmata. The sequence continues at coordinate 1,640 of JBJSXS010000492.1, read as the reverse complement.
GTCCAGCACGAGCCAGCGGCACCAGCACGGCCCGACGAACCCGGCGACGCTATTGCGGTTCGCGGCGAAGTGCGATTGCAGCTCCGCATCGAACACGAAGTGCGACAGGTACGCCTCGCCGGTGGCGTCGCGTTCGAGCATCGCGCCATCGGCGTAGGCGGCCAACAGGTCGGCGTGCCGCACGAGGGCGCGGGGGGAGGTCGGCGCGCCCAGCACGAACGCGCCGACGTTGAACGGCGTCGGGGTCACTTCGGCCCCCCTTCGCTTGGGTCGGTCAGTACGAACGCGGCGGCCGGCGATTCGTCCACGCGCACGAGGTCGATGCGCTTGATGTCGTTCCGCTCAACCCCGTCGTCCCCGCGCTGGAGCGCGACCACGAGCCGCACGACGTATTCCCGGCCGGGTTCGGGGAACGGGGACAGTAACTTCGCGGTGGTGGTCAGCCCGAACGGGGACAGGTCGCGTTTCGTGTAGGGCAGCGCCTTCGCGCCGAACGTCCAGGTGCGAATGATCGTCTTCCCGGCGTGCGGCCCCTCGGTCACTTCGAACCGCAGCCGGTAGGCGTCGGCCCCGGCCTTCGTGGAGCAGTACTCCCCCCGCAGCACGCGGGCGGAGTAGATGCCCGGCGGGAGCGGCGCGAATTCGGGCGCGGCCTCGGTCGCGTCGAAGTCGTTGATGCCCCCGGCCGGCTTGCCGTTGGTCGAAGGAATGGCGTTCGAGAAATCCATGATCGAAACTCCAAATGCGGTGACGTGCGCGCCCCCGGCCACGCGCCAGGGGTGAGCGCGTCGCGGTGGCGGGTCAGATGGCGTAGTCGAGAGGAGCGGCCGGTACGGGAACGGCCGGGGTCGTCGGGTGGGCGGCGAGCCAGACGAGCGCGGCGGCGTCGTCGGCCAGTCGCCAGACGGACAGGGGGCGGGCGTGCGCGGCGGGCCGGGTCGAGTTGCGGAACCCGTCGCGGCGAAGGATGCCGGCGTCGGCCAGGTCGCGGAACACGCACCCGACCAGCTTCGGCGAGATGTCGGCGGGGATCGGTACGACGGCGCGAACATCGTCGGCGCAGACTTCGCCCCGGTCGAGGGCGACGCGGAGCGCGGCGGCCGTGCATTCGTGGATGAGGTCGGCGCGGCGGACGCGGAGCAGGTTCAGGGCGGCGTCGCGGCGCGCTTCGCCCTCCCCGTCGTTCCCGATGGGTGATAGAATCGACATCGGAGTTACCTATCGCAACGGGTCGGGGATGCACGCCAGCGCACCCGGCCCGTTGCCCTTTCGTGTGAGAGTCGGAGGGGTGTCACTTCCGGGCGGCGAGTCGCGCCGCCCAGGTTTCGCGGTCGGGCGCGCCGGCGTCGAGCCAGGCGCGAATCTCACTCACCCGCCAGACCACGCGGCCCCCGATGCGGACAGGCGCGGGCAGCTTGCCGGCGGCGTCCCACGTCCGCACGGTGCGGATGCCGGCGCAGAGCATCACGGCCAGGCGGCGAGCATCGACCACGAGGGGCGGGCCGGCGGGGTCGGCGGGCGGATCGGCAGCGCGGGCGCGGAGGGGGAGTACGTCAGCCATTGGTACGTCAGCCATTGGCACGGCCCCCCTTCGCCGGTGTGGTCGGGGTCGCCAGGCGGTCGGCGGTGGTGAGGGGATG